>JAPSKJ010000016.1:0-3974 GCA_031177735.1 Nocardioides sp. | reverse complement strand
CACTGCGTCACCCACTGCGTCACTTCCTCGGTCCTCCATCGGTCGCTGCGGCAGGCAGGCCCGGGACCAGCTCGGCGAGCCGGGCGCGGGTCCGGACGGGATCGGTGTGCAGCACGGTCCGCAGCCCGACCTCGCGGGCGCCGACCAGGTTGGGCTCGGCGTCGTCGACGAAGACGGCCCGCTCCGGGCGGACGCCGAGGCCGTCGAGCGCGAGCAGGTAGATCTCCGGCTGCGGCTTGCGCAGCCCGACCTCCCCGGAGATGACGACCGTGTCGAAGGCGGCCGCGATCCGGTCGTGGGCGTAGCGGTTGCCCCAGCTGTTGGACAGCAGGCCGGTGCGCAGCCCGAGCCGGCGCAGGTCGGCCACCAGGTCGTAGGTCGCCGGCTCGGCGCGCATGCCGGCGAAGAGCCGCTCGACGATGCCGTCGGCGATCACCGCGTCGCCGTCGTGGCGGACCAGCTCGGCGGCGAGCAGCTCGCCGAAGTCGGCCGCAGACAGCTCGCCGGTCTCCAGCCGGTGGACCGGGGTGCCGGCCGGCGCGTCGCGCGAGAGCCATGCCTTCAGCGTGCGGCTAAACGACGCGGGGTCGATCCCGTCGGCCTCCAGCCACGCGGCGATCGACTCCCGCACCGGGGTGGTGAGCACGCCGCCGTAGTCGAAGATCACCGCCTCCACGTCGCTCATGGGGTGATCACCACCCGCCCGACGGTGGCCCCGTCCCCCAGCCGTTGTACGCCGTCGGCCGCCTGCTCGAGCGGGAGCCGCTCGCTGACCAGCGGCTTGACCAGGCCGCGGTCGGCGAGGTCGGTGAGCTCGGCGTGGCAGTGCGCCACCGCCTCCGGGTCCACCTGGTTGTAGAGCCCCCAGTGCAGTCCCAGGATCGAGTAGTTCTTGATCAGCGCGTGGTTGAGCGCAGCCGACTGGATCTCGCCGCCGGCGAAGCCGATGATCAGGATCCGGCCCTCGAAGGCCACGCACTTGGTGGAGCGCTGGTAGGTCTCCCCGCCCACGGGGTCGTAGATCACGTCGGCTCCGCGGCCGCCGGTGTGCTCCTTCACCACAGCGACCCAGTCACCGGCGCGGCCGTCGGCGTGCCGGTCGACGACCACGTCGGCACCGAGCGCCCGGGCGACCTCGGCCTTGGCCGGCCCGCCGACGACACCGATGACCCGAGCGCCGGCCGCCTTGCCGAGCTGGACCGCGGCGCTGCCGACCCCACCGGCCGCGGCGTGCACCAGCAGGGTCTCCCCCGGCCGGATCCCGGCACGCCGGTGCAGCGCGAACCACCCGGTCTGGTAGCCGATGTAGAGCGAGGCGGCCTCGGCGTCGTCGAGCGCCGACGGTGCCGGGAAGGTGGTCGCCTCCTCCATCAGGGCCAGCTCCCCGAAGCCGCCGTGGGGGAAGATCCCCGCACCGATCACGCGGTCACCGGGCGAGAAGCGGGTGACGCTCCCGCCGACGGCGACGACCTCCCCGCACAGCTCGACGCCCGGGGTGAACGGCAGCTGGGGCTTGACCTGGTAGAGGCCACGGCACAGCAGCACGTCGGGGAAGTTCGCCGCCGCGGCCAGCACCCGCACCACCACCTGGCCGGCGGCCGGCTCGGGCTCGGCCACGTCGACCAGCCGCATCACCGTCGCCGGCTCACCCAGCTCGGCCACTCGCCAGGCTCTCATCGCTGCTCCTCCAGGTGCTGCTGCACACGGTTCATCCCGCGCAGCCATCGGTCGGTCTCGCTCGCGCGGGCGGCGTAGTAGCCGCCCACCTCCGGGTGCGGGAGCACCAGGAAGCGGTCGTCGTCGAGCGCCGCCCAGGCCGCGTCGGCGACCTGCTCAGGGGTGAGCACGGCGTCGCGGCCGAGGATCTCCTTCAGCGGTCCGGCGTCCTCGTACATCCGGGTCCGCACCCCCTGCGGGCAGATCGCCTGGACCACCACGCCGCGGTGGCGGTAGGTCGCGGAGAGCCACTCCGCGAAGGCGACGGCTCCGTGCTTGGTGACGGAGTAGACCGGGCTGCCGAGCATGGTCAGCAGGCCGGCCGCGGAGGCGGTCACCACCAGCCGGCCCTGCCCGCGCTCCAGCCACTCCGGCACCAGCAGCCGGGCGGCGCGCACGTGCGCCATCAGGTTGACCTCGAGGCCGGTGGCCCACTCCTCCTCGGCCGCGTCCAGGCCGTGGCCCCGGTCGGTCCCCGCGTTGGCGAACCAGATGTCGACCGCACCCAGCTCGGCCCGCGCCCGCTCGACCAACCGGGTCGCACCGGCCTCGGAGGCGGCGTCACCGCCGGCGGCGTACCCGCCGATCTCGGCGGCGACCGTCGCGGCGGCCTCCTCGTCGAGGTCGTTGACGACCACCCGGGCACCGCCGGCCGCCATCCGGCGGGCCAGCGCCCGGCCGATGCCGTGGCCCGCGCCGGTGACGACGACGCCTTTGCCGTGCACGTCGGCCATCGGCTCACACGCCTCCGTTGAGCAGCACGCCGCCGTCGACGACGACCGTCTGCCCGGTCATCCAGCCGGCGTCGTCGGAGAGCAGGAAGGCGACCACGCCGGCGACGTCCTCCGGCACCCCCAGGCGCCCCAGCGGGTAGGCCGCGGCCACCTCGTCCTCACGGCCCTCGTAGAGCGCGGTGGCGAAACGGGTCTTGACCACCGCCGGCGCGACCGCGTTGACCCGGATGGAGGGGCCGAGCTCGACCGCCAGCTCCTCGGTGAGGTGGATCAGCATCGCCTTGGTGCCGCCGTAGAACGCGATCCCCGGCGCGGGTCGCAGCCCGGCGACCGAGGCGACGTTGACGACCGCGCCGCCGTGCTGGCCCATCCACGCGCGGTGGGCGTGCTGGATCCACGAGAGCGGCGAGAGGCAGTTGACGTCGACGGTCTTGCGCGCGGCCGCCAGATCGAGGTCGAGCAGCGGTCCGTAGGTCGGGTTGATGCCGGTGTTGTTGACCAGGAGGTCCAGGCTCCCGAAGCGCTCGATCGCGGTGGCGACCGTCTCGGCCTGGTGGTCGACGTCGTCGGCGCGGCCGGCCACGAAGGTCGCCCGGTCGGGCCCGAGCTGGTCGACCGCCTCGGCCAGGGCGTCGGGCTTGCGCGCGGTGATGACCACCCGGGCGCCGTCGTCGACCAACCGCTGGGCGATGCCGAGGCCGATCCCGCGGCTGGCCCCCGTCACGACCGCCGTCCTGCCCTCGAACCGTCCCGCCACGCCGCCTCCTGGAACTCGATACATCGAAACTAAGCGCTTGCTTATGATGGGCGCCACGATGCCGTACGACGTGAGCCCGGTCAACCACCCCGGTCCGGCCCCGGCCCGACCGGCACGGGAGACTGCGGCGGCAGACCTGAGGAGGGGCGGATGAGCGCGAGCGTCGAGCACCGCGGGGGGACAACGGACGGCGACGAGACCACCGGCCGGGGCGACCTCGCCCGCGCCCGGCTGCTGGAGGCGGCCGTGGAGGCGTTCGCCGCGAAGGGGTTCCACGGCACGACGACGCGCGACATCGCCGCGGCGGCGGGCATGTCACCGGCCGCGGTCTACGTGCACCACCGGTCCAAGGAGGACCTGCTCTACGTGATCTCCCGCGACGGTCACCGCCGCACGCTGGAGCTGGTGCGGGAGGGCGCGTCCTCCGCCGAGACGCCCACCGGCCGGCTCGCCGAGGTCAGCCGCCGGTTCGGCGTGCAGCACGCCGAGGGGCACACCTGGGCCCGGATCGTGAACTACGAGCTCGCCGCGCTCTCACCCGACCACCTCGAGGAGGTGCGGGCGCTGCGCGTCGCGATCGAGGCGCAGGTGCGCGCGATCATCGACGAGGGGGCCCGTTCGGGTGAGTTCGACGTCCGCGACGCCGGCATGGCGACCACCGCGGTGCTCTCGCTCGGCATCGACATCGCCCGGTGGTACCGCGAGGACGGACGCTGGACCCCCGCCGACGTCGGTGAGCACCTGGCCGAGCTGGCTCTGCGCGTGGT
>JAPSKJ010000252.1 GCA_031177735.1 Nocardioides sp. | reverse complement strand
CCAGCCGTCCTACATCCCGGCCTACCCGGGACCGTCGACGCCTCCCCCGGCGGGCTCCCCGACCGGCGCCCCGATGAGCGGCATCCCCTCGGTGACCCCGCTCGGCCCGGAGCGACCCCGGCGCAGCGGCCGCGCCGCCTTCGCGGCCAGCGTGGTCGCGGCGGCCCTGCTGGTGGGCGCCGGGGCCGGGGTCGGCGGTGCGGCGTTGTGGACGGAGGTCCGCGAGGAGCCGGCCTCGTCCCCGGGCGGCAGCACCACGGTGGCGAACGTCGTCGACCAGGGCGACACCCCGGCGCCCACGGGCAGCGTCGAGGAGGTCGCGGCCAAGGTGCTGCCCTCGGTGGTGAAGATCAACGTCGCCGGGCAGGCCGGCTCCGGCTCGGGGTCGGGCATCATCCTGACCGCCGACGGTCGGATCCTGACCAACCACCACGTGATCGAGGTCGCCGAGGGCGGCGGCACGATCGTGGTGGACTTCAGCGACGGCAGCCACGCCAACGCGACGGTCGTCGGGGTGGACCCGTTGACCGACACCGCCGTGATCCAGGCCGAGGGGGTCTCCGACCTGACCCCGGCGACGATCGGCTCCTCGGAGAACCTCGACGTCGGCGAGCAGGTGGTGGCGATCGGCTCGCCGTTCGGCCTCGACTCCACGGTGACCGCCGGCATCGTCAGCGCGCTCGGCCGCCCGGTCGACGTCGGCTCGGACGCCAGCGGCAACGTGACCGCCTACCCCGCCATCCAGACCGACGCAGCGATCAACCCGGGCAACAGCGGCGGCCCGCTCGTCGACATGACCGGAAGCGTGGTCGGCATCAACGCATCCATCCGGACCTCGGGCACCGGCCTGGGCGACGAGGGCGGATCGATCGGCCTGGGCTTCGCGATCCCCATCGACCCGGTGATGCCGATCGTGGAGGAGATGTCCCAGGGCCAGACGCCGACGCACGCGCGCCTCGGCATCCGGGTCGACAACGTGCGGGCCGCCACCGAGGGTGGCGGGCTGACCAGCCCCGACGGCGCCCAGCCCGGCGCCCTGGCGGCACAGGACGGCGCGCAGATCGTGGAGATCACCGACGGCTCCGCCGCTGCCGAGGCCGGTCTCGAGCCGGGCGACATCATCACCAAGCTCGACGACACCCACATCACCGACGCCGACGCGTTGGTGGCGACGATCCGGTCCTACCGGCCCGGCGACGAGGTCACCGTCACCTACCTGCGCGACGGCGAGGAGCGGACCGCCACGGTCGCCCTCGACTCCGACGCCGACACGGCGACCTCCTGACCACCCCTCTCCTTGGGTGAAGCAGCGCCCCACGGCCCCGTGTCCCGGGCCGTGGGGCGCTGCGTCTTGGCTCAGAGCCTCTTCTGGAACTCCCCGCTGCGCCCGACCACCACGAAGCCCAGCCGCTCGTTGACGGCGATCATGTGCGTGTTGCTGTCGGCGTTCCACGTGATGACCCGGCGCACCTCGGGGAACCGCGCCTGCAGCAGGCGCAGGTTCGCGACCTTGACCGCCAGCCCCAGCCGGTGGCCCCGGTGCGCACGCGTCACCAGCGTCCCGTCCTGGTAGGACCGGGTGGGGTCGTGGCCGGGCACCACGATCTCGGAGTACGCCGCCAGCCGGCCGTCCGGCGCCAGCGCGACCGTGTGCACGCTGCTGCGGGCCTGCGCCTCGACGAGCGCCTCCCGCTCCCGGACCGCCGCGACATCGGCCACCCGCTCCTCCACGTCGAGCGCACCGGTCGGCGCCTCGGTGTCGAGGCTCGCGTCGAGCGCCGCCCACTCGGCCACCAGGTCCTCGGGGAGCGGGCCGACCCAGCTGCGCAGCTCGTAGCCTCCGTGGTGTGCGGCGGCCTCCCGCGCCAGCTCGTCGAGGAGTGGAGCGGCCACGGGGAGCAGCAGGTCGCGACGCACGTCGTCGAGGACGAGGTCGAAGCCGCGCTTCCATGCGAAGGCGACCCCCGGCGAGGCCGCCGTGGCAGCCTGCCCGCCCGCCACGCCGGCCGCGGCCGGCCAGTTGATCTCCGCCCCGATGACCGAGCGGCCCTCGGTGCGGGCGAGCGACTCGACGACGGCGAGCATGGCGCTGCCGTGACCCCGACCGCGACGATCCGGCCGCACGTGCAGCTCGCACTCGAGGCGGTGGAGGTTGTCGAGCTGCGGCAGCTCGAGCCACGCCATCGCGACCACCTCGCCGTCCGCGACGCCCGCGAGCGCGAGCTGGCGCAGCGCCTTCCGCTCGACGGCGAAGGAGCTCTCCAGCTCGGGCAGGGTCCAGGTGGCGGCGAGGTCGCCGAGCTCCCCCCGGTCGGAGGCGGCGTACACCTCCCACCACGCTGGGAAGAGCTCCTCACCCGGCCGGACCCGGACGATCTCCAGGGCGGTCACCGCGCCCTCACGACCCGACCCTCGTCCCAGACCGGCTCGGTCGACTCGTAGACCTCGCCGTCGGCGCCGTAGACCAGGAACCGGTCGAAGTCGCGGGCGAACCACCGGTCGTGGGTGACCGCGATGACGGTGCCCTCGAAGGCGGCGAGCCCTTCCTCCAGCGCCTCGGCGGACTGCACGTCGAGGTTGTCGGTCGGCTCGTCAAGCAGCAACAGAGTGGCGCCGGACAGCTCCAGCAGCAGGATCTGGAAGCGCGCCTTCTGCCCACCCGAGAGCGAGTCGAAGGTCTGCTCGGCGCTCGCCGAGAGCTCGTAGCGGTCCAGCACCCGGCTGGCCTGCTCGCGCGGGAGGCCGTCGCGGTGCTCGTCGCCGCGGTGGAGGATCTCCAGCAGGGTGCGGCCGGTCAGCTCGGGGTGCTCTTGCGTCTGCACGAACCAGCCCGGGCGCACCCGCGCCCCGAGCCGGGCCATCCCGGTGTGCGCGACCGGCTTGATGACCGCCTCGCCCACCGGCTCGTGCTCCTTGTCGGGCCGGGTGCCGCCGGCCGCCAGCAGCCGCAGGAAGTGACTCTTGCCCGAGCCGTTGGAGCCGAGCACCGCGACCCGCTCGCCGTACCAGACCTCGAGGTCGAAGGGCTTCATCAGGCCGGTGAGCTCCAGCCGCTCGCAGACCACCGCCCGCTTGCCGGTGCGGCCACCGCGCAGGCGCATCTTCACCTGCTGCTCACGGGGCTGCTCGGTCGGCGGACCGGCCTCCTCGAACTTGCGCAGCCGGGTCTGGGCCGCCTGGTAGCGGCTGGCCATGTCGGAGTTGTACGCCGCCTTCTGCTTGTACATCAGCATCTGGGCGCGCAGCTTGGCATGCTCCTCGTCCCAGCGCTTGCGCAGCTCCTCGAACCGGGCGAACCGCTGCTGGCGCGCCTCGTGGTAGGAGGTGAACCCGCCCGGGTGGGTCCAGACCAGGTTGCCGGCCGAGCCGAGCTCGACGGTGACGACGCGGGTCGCGGTGTTGTTGAGCAGCTCGCGGTCGTGGCTGATGTAGAGGATCGTCTTGGCCGACTCGCGGATCCGCTCCTCGAGCCAGATCTTGCCCGGCACGTCGAGGAAGTTGTCGGGCTCGTCGAGCAGCAGCACCTCGTCGGGGCTGCGCAGGAGGTACTCCAGCACGACGCGCTTCTGCTCGCCCCCGGACAGGGTCGACAACGGGCGGTACTTCGCACGGTCGTACGGGATCCCGAGGGCCGCCATCGTGCAGACGTCCCAGGTGACCTCGACGTCGTAGCCGCCGGCGTCGGCGAACTCGGCCAGCGCCTCGGCGTACTTCAGCTGGGTCCGCTCGTCGTCGGTGTCCATCAGCGCCCGCTCCCAGCGGTCCACCTCGGCGGCGGCAGCGCGCACCCGCGGCGGGGCGACGCTGAGCAGCAGGTCTGCGACCGTGGGGTCCTCACCCAGCCCGGCGCCGACCGCCTGACGCATCACGCCGAGCCCACCGGTGCGGGTCACCACGCCGGCGTGCGGGGTCAGCTCACCGGTCACGATGCGCAGCAACGTCGTCTTGCCGGCGCCGTTGGCGCCGACCAGCGCGACCTTGGCGCCCTCGCCCACCCGGAAGGAGACGTCGTCGAGCAGCACCCGACCATCGGGCAGCTCGTAACGGACACCGGCGACATCGACATGACCCACAAGGGGACATCCTCCGCCTCAGCCCGCCGGCGCACATCCCATTTCCCGAGCAGGTGCCTGCCAGGCCGGCGTCGCGTCGCTCGG
>JAPSKJ010000251.1 GCA_031177735.1 Nocardioides sp. | reverse complement strand
CGCCCTGCCAGAAGGCCTTGAATCGGTCCAACATGGTGCGCCCAGGCTAGTGGTCGCGGAGGAGGCGCTCGCACACCTCGGCCACGGCGGAGGGGACGCCGGTGACCGACCACTCCTTGCCGGCGGCCTCCAGCACCCGGTGGTCGCCACCGGCGCCGAGCACGAGCGCCGCCCCCGGCAGCCGGTCCCAGGGTGGCACCGAGTGCTGGCAGGAGACGTGCAGCTGGCCCTGGGCGACGGCCGAGAGGTCCATCGAGCCCGAGCCGAGCATCCGCACGGTGGCCGCACCCGACACCACGCGCCCGAAGGCCGCCCCGACGTGGTCGCCGTAGAACGGCGGGTGGAGGTACGTCGTCAGGCAGGCCTCGGCCAGCGGCCGGTCGTCGATCCGGGGCAGCTCCACGCCGTTGCGGCGGGTGGGCAATCCCGGGCCGCCCACGAGCACCACGTCGTCGTGCGGGTGGTAGACCGCCCCGAGCAGCAGGTCCTCACCGTCCACGAGCGCCAGCGCCGAGCACCACCAGGTCAGCCCCTGCACGAAGTTGTAGGTGCCGTCGACGGGGTCGATGATCCAGCGGCGGCCGGAGCTGCCCTCGCGTGCGGCGCCCTCCTCCCCCAGCACCCCGTCGGCGGGTCGCTCGGTCGACAGCCTGCCGACGACGTACTCCTCGGCGGCGTGGTCGGCGGCGGTGACGACGTCGGAGATCGAGGTCTTGGTGTCGACGCTGACCCCTTGCCCGCGCATCTCCAGCGCGAGCCGTCCGGCCGAGCGGACCAGGTCGGCGGCGAGCGCGGCGTCCGCCGCGAGGGTGGGTGGGGCCGGCACGGGTTCCGCTCGGTCTTGGCTCACGGACAACCACGCTAGTGGGCGCTCACCCGACCCGCGTGCGCGGCTCCTGAGCGAGCTCGCCGACCCCCTGCGGATCCTCGAGGACGGCCTCGAAGGCGAGCTCGGCCGCACCGACGAGCGAGGAGTCCTGACCCAGTGCGGCGGGGCGGATCAACACGTCCTCGCGCGGGGAGAGCAACGCGGCGTGGCGCACGGTCTCGTCGATCACCTCGGCTGCTGCCCTCCAGACCTGGGCGAGGCTGCCGCCGAGCACGATGACCTCGGGGTTGAAGACGTTGATGATCGCGCGCAGGCCCCGGCCGCACCACGCCGCGACGGAGGCGACCGCCTCGGCGGCGGCGGGCTCGCCGGCGCTGGCGGCCGCGGTGACCTCGGCGACCGCCGCGGGGCCGCCACCGGGCGGGCGACCGGCCAGGGTGAGCAGGCGGTTCTCGCCGGCCAGCGTCTCCCAGCAGCCGGTGGCGCCGCACCGGCAGTCGGGTCCGGTGCTGTCGACCTGCAGGTGGCCGACCTCGCCGGCGTACCCGTGGGCTCCGGCCAGCAGCCGGCCGGCGACCAGGAAGCCACCACCGATGCCGACGCTGCCGCTGAGGTAGGCCGCGTCCCGGTGGCCCCGCGCGGCGCCGCGCCGGTGCTCGGCCAGCATCCCGAGGTTGGCGTCGTTGCCCGTGACGACGCGCCTGCCGAGTCGCGCGGTGAACAGGTCGGTGAACGGCTCGCGGGTCCAGCCGAGGTTGGGAGCGAACTGGACCAGCCCGTCGCCGGCCCGGACCGCTCCGGGGACGGAGACCCCCACACCCAGGCACCGCGCTCCCGGCGGTCCGGCGGCCAGCACCTCCTCGACCATTCGGGCCACCGTCGACACGACGCGCTCGACGTCGTGCTCACCGCGCTCGTGCGGGCGGTGCCGTCGGGCGAGGATCTCACCACCCAGGCCGACGAGCGCGACCTCCGCCCGGTCGACACCGAGGTCGATCGCCACGACCGCGTTCTCAGGGCACGGCACGACCAGCGGCGACGGTCGACCGGACCGGCCGGCGGCCACCGGATCGGTCTCCGCGACCAGGCCCAGCCCCACCAGCTCGGTGGTGAGTGCGCCGACCGTGCTGCGGTTGACGCCGAGCAGCCGGGTCAGGTCGGCGCGGCTGGTCGGCCCCGAGGTGTGCACCGCCCGCAGCACCGCCCGCAGGTTGGCGCGGCGCAGCTCCTCGGGGCCGCTGCCGGCCGGGGTGGGCGCCATCCCGGCTAGACCCTGCCGGTGGCACTCGCTCGGCGCCTGCTGAGCGCGTCGACGCTCGCGGCGACCAGGAGCACCACGCCGGTGACCATCCAGACGGTCCCCTGCGGCTGGTCGAGCAGTGCCATCCCGTTGTCGATGACCGCGACGACCAGGCCGCCGATCAGGGCGTCGACCACCCGGCCCTTCCCGCCGAACAGGCTGGTGCCGCCGATGACGGCCGCGCCGACGGCGTACAGCAGCGTGGTCGAGCCACCCGTCGACGGCGAGACGGAGTTGGTGCGGCTGGCGATCAGGATGCCGGCGATCGCAGCGATCACCGAGGCGAGCACGAAGCAGCTCAGCTTGATCCGCGCGACGTTGATGCCGGCCCGGCGGGCGGCCTCGGCGTTGCCGCCGACGGCATAGACGTGCCGCCCCCAGGCGGTCTTGTTCAGCGCGAGGGTGAGCACCACCAGCAGGATCACGATGACCAGCAGGACGATCGGCACACCCTTGAGCGAGGTCAGCATCGGGTTGCGGCTGCGCTCGGTGGACAGGTAGCCGACCGCCGCCAGCGTCAGCACCGCGATGACCCCGGTCTTCAGAGCCCAGGCGAGCACCGGTGGCGCCACCAGACCCTTCGCGCGTCGCCGTCGCATGCTGACGAACGTCACCAGGGCGTACGCCGCCAGGCCGGCCACCGCGAGCGTCCAGCCCAGCCACACGGGCAGGTTGCGGTTGTTGAGCGAGAGCACGAACTCGTTGCGATAGGGGATCGTGCCGCCCTCGCCGATGATCGACAGCAGCACACCCTGCAGACCCAGGAACGCGGCCAGGGTGACGACGAACGACGGGATCCCCAGCCGGGCGACCAGCACGCCGATCACCGCACCGATCGCGGCGCCGGTGAGGAGCGCGGTCAGGAGGGACGGCACCACCGGCCACCCCTCGCGGGTCATCACCACGCCGAGCACGCCGGCGGCGGTGCCGCCGGTGAATCCGGCGGAGAGGTCGATCTCGCCGAGCAACAGCACGAAGACCAGGCCCATCGCGAGGACCACGACGCCGGCGGACTGGTTGATCAGGTTGGCGAAGTTGAAGGCGTTGGTGAACGTGCCGGGTCGCAGCGCCGAGAACACGGCCACCAGCGCGAGCAGCCCGAGCACGGCCGGGAGCGAGCCGACGTCACCGCCGCGAAGGCGGGTGACGTAGTCGGAGACGAGGGTGCGCAGGGTCGCCGGAGCGCCGTCGGCACCCTCGGGCTGGCGCTCCACGGGACGGGTCATGGTGCTCATGCGGTCTCCTCCACCGTGCGGATGACCTCGGTCGGGAGACCCAGCTCGCCCGACCGCCCACCGGTGATGAGCTCCACCACCTGACCGTGGGTGACGTCCGTGCGCCGGACCTGGGCGACCATCTGGCCCAGGTAGAGCACCGCGATGTCGTCGGCCACCTCGAAGACGTCGTTGAGGTTGTGGCTGATCAGGACGACGCCGAGACCGCGGTCGGCGAGGCGACGGACCAGGCGCAGGACCTGCTCGGTCTGGGCCACGCCGAGGGCTGCGGTCGGCTCGTCGAGGATGACCACCCTGGAGTTCCACAGCACCGCGCGGGCGATGGCGACGGTCTGACGCTGGCCGCCGGAGAGGGCGGCGACGTGGGTGCGCACCGACTTCAGGGTGCGCACGGAGAGTCCGTCGAGGGTCTCCCGGGCGCGCTGCTCCATGGTGTCCTCGTCGACCATGCCGGCGCGGGTCAGCTCACGGCCCAGGAACATGTTGTGCACGACGTCGAGGTTGTCGCACAGCGCGAGGTCCTGGTAGACGACCTCGATGCCGAGCTCGTTGGCGTCGCGAGGGCCGTGCACCTTCACGGAGCGGCCCTCGAAGAGGTAGTCCCCGTCGTCGAAGGCATGGATGCCGGCGATCCCCTTGATCAGCGTCGACTTGCCGGCACCGTTGTCGCCGACGAGAGCGGTGACCGATCCCGCCCGCACGTCGAGGTCGACGCCACGGAGCACGTGCACGGCCCCGAAGCTCTTCTGGACGCCGCGCAGCTGGAGCAACGGTGTCGACGACAGCTCGGACGAGCTGTGC
>JAPSKJ010000250.1 GCA_031177735.1 Nocardioides sp. | reverse complement strand
TCGGTCAGCCAACCTCGCAGCCGCGTCGCGAAGGTGGCCTCGATGCTGCGGCCGGCCTGCGCCTCCACCGTGTTCAACGCGGCACCGAGCTGGTTGACCTCGGTCGGCCGGTGTGCGCCGCGGTCGTGGGCCGCGACCGCGGCCCGCAGCACCGCCTGCAGGCCGTTGCAGGTGCCTCGGTTGGTGATCAGCCCCTCCTGGCAGGCCCGGACGACGTTGGACAGCAGGCTGGTGGAGGTCGCCCGGATCCGGAAGGTCCGGGTCAGGCTGCCGCTGTTGCCCAGCCGGTCCGCCGCCGTCACCACGACGGAGTGGGCGCCGGCGTCGAGCAGGAACGTGTCGACCTGCTCACCGTTGACCACGGCGGCACCGTCGAGCGTCGCGCCCTCGGAGCCGACGCCGGATCCGTCCGGGCCGTCGTCGGTGGTCCACGAGATCGGGAACACCTCGTCGGTGTCGAACTCCGCCCCCTCCGGTGCCGGAGACGCGACGGCGATGGCCGGAGGCGTGGTGTCGAGGACGAACTCCGTGGTCTGCACCGGCGCCGACCCCACCGCGTGGCAGGGGTCGCCAGCGCGGGTCTCCAGCACGTAGCGGCCATCCGGCAGCGCGCCGAGCGGGACGGGGGTCGCGTTGGGCGTGTCGGTCCAGGCTGGAGGCGTGCTCCCCTTCGGGTAGATCCGCGACTGCACGTCGACCCGCGAGTCGGTGAACACGCTGTCCGTCGCGGTCACCGTCACCGACGAACCGGGGCCGACGAACCGGGTGCCGTCGGGTGCGTCGTACACCGGGCCACCACCGACCGCCGTGGTCAGCGCCGGGGCGGAGCTGTCGCTCGGGTCCGCGGACGTGCCGTCCCCCAGGGCGGGGAAGTTCGGGTGGTCGACCTCGAGCTGCTCCAGCTTCGGCCACCAGGCCGGGTTGGTCTCCCAGTCCTCGAAGAGCGTGCGGAACGCCGGCCGCAGCACGCACGACTCCCACAGCGGGAAGGTGCCGGCGCCGCCGTGCGGCTCGTCGGTGTCGTCCTCGGGCCCGAAGCGGGGCAGTCCGTCGGCGCGCCAGACGTGGTCGCCGTCGATGGTGGTGAGCCAGTTGACGCCGCCGAGCCCCTCGACCATCACGTTGGCCGGACGCTCGTCGTGGTCGGCGTAGGTGCTGATCGACGCCGCCGACTTCACCACGCCGGCATCGACCAGCTGGTCGGCGGCCACCTGGTTCAGCGCCGCGCCGTCGAGGAGGACCAGCTTCGCGGTGGTGACCGCGTTGTCGAAGACCTCGAAGTCCTCGAAGAGCGCGTCGTCGGAGAGCTCCGACGACGTGGTCGTGCCGCCGCCGGGGAGCTTGATCACGCGGTCGGTGTGGTGGTCGGCGGGCAGGCCCATCAGCGCATCGAGCCGCTCGTGGTCCTCGGGCCCGAACAGGTCGACCTGCTGGGTGCCGAGCGGGCCGAGGTCGAGCGAGACCTGCTCCACGTCGAGCCAGTACGACGGGTGCTTGAGGAACGAGGACAGCACCTCCACGTCGACCCCGAACGTCTTGCGGATCTCGGTCAGCAGGATCTCCTTGGCCACCTCCTTGATCTCCGCCGTCACCAGCCGCAGCGGGTTGAGCGTCGGGCCGAGGATGTCGTCGAGGATGTCGGAGAAGCCCTGCAGGACGGCGCGGGCGTCACCCACCGCGTCCGGCGCGCCGAGCATGGAGAGCATCCGGTCGTTGATGAACGGGTCGAGCTCGTGGAACAGCACGTCGGTCGCTCCGACGCCGTCCTCACAGCTGGCCCGGGGAAGGTCGTTCTCGGCGCCGAGGTGCTCGCACTCGTCGTTCTGGGTGTCGCGCAGCGCCTGTGCGTCGAACAGAGCGCGGGTGGAGCCGAGCCCGACGGTCCCCCACTCCTCCAGGCCGGCGTCGATGTCGTCGATCCAGGCGTCGAGGTACTCGATGACGATGTTCTGGAAGATGATGTCGTCGCCCGCCTCGATCGGGTCCGGGAGGCAGCCGACGGTGGCGCCGATGCACTCGTTGCGCTCGTAGGTCCCCGAGCGCTGGCCGCGGACGGTGTCGACCGTGACGGTCGCGGTGCGCGCGTAGCAGTCCGGGTCGATGAGCGCGCAGTCGTCGTAGGAGCGGTCGGCCCGGCGCACCGCCCTCTGCAGCTGCAGGTCCGAGCGCAGGTCGAGGAAGTAGTCGATGAGCGGACCGCGCGCCGGCTCGGCGCCGTCACCGGCGGTGTACGGGCCGCTGCCGGGGCATCCGTCGTCGGCCACGCCGTCCTCGTCCTCGTCCACCCCGTCCCCGCACCGGCCGACCGGGAGCGGCTGGTGCGGGTCGACCAGCACGTCGTAGATCCACCGGTTGGGGGCGTCGAAGGCGATCGCGGGCGTGGAGTCGTTCGACACGTCGCCGTCGGGCAGCGTGGTGCGGTCCGGGTTGCCGTCGTAGCCGGCCGTCGCGTCCCCGATGTAGCCCTCGACGATGACGTGACGCAGCGCGATCTCGGCCTTGTCAACGTCGGTGAGCACCTCGCCGACCGCCGGGAAGATGCCGTGCGCGAAGTCGTTGACGAAGGTGTGCGCCCACATGTCACCCGCGGCGTGGGTGGCGAAGCCGTAGGTGAAGGCGAGGATCTGGCCGCGCTCGGCCGCGCTGTACGCCGGGTCGCTCTGCGCCGCCCACGCCTCGGTCATCAGGTACTCGATCCACTCGCCCGTCCCGTTCGGGTGGATCGTGGACTGCCCGAAGGTCAGGTCCGGGAACCCGTCGGGCCCGACCGCCCCGGCCTGGTAGTAGCTGGGCCACTCGCGCAGCGCCTGGGCGACGGCCGGGCGCACCGGGTACTCACGCCCACCGATCGTGACGTGGTCGTCGTCCTGGACGTCGGCCAGCGCCGGCTGCGCCGAGCTGATGTGCGTGTAGGGCTTGAACGCCTGCGCCGGCGAGGCGGTGAGGGCGGTGAGGCTGACGACGAGCGTGGCGGCCGCCACGAGGAAACGCTTCATGTTCTCTCTCCCGAACTGAGCGCGGGAGGACCCCAGCGTCGTCCCGGCCGACCCACGCTCCCAGAGCGACTACCGCCCGCGGCATGACGCGGAATGACTATTTCGGCGCAGCTCGGATGGTGTATCCGAGCCATGGACCGACTCGGGCCTGCGCACCTCCAGCGAGCCGCGACCGGAATGACGTCGCGTCGAGCACCTCGACGGCCCGAAATGACGAATCCGCAGGCCGGAGGCGGTGTGTGCCTCTGTCCTGCGGACTCGATCGGTGGAGCTGAGGGGACTCGAACCCCTGACCCTCTGCATGCCATGCAGATGCGCTACCAGCTGCGCCACAGCCCCGTGGCGTTGTCCCGGCCGTGATCAGCTGCCGGGCAACGCGGAGAACATTAGCGGACCGGTGAACCGATCACGAAATCGGGGCTACCCGGTTGTAGGCCGCCAGCCGCCACGCCACCGACCCGCCCGGTGCAGTGGCCCGCTCGACCAGCTCGATCCAGCCGCAGTTGCCGAGCGGTCCCAGCGTGGCGACCACCTCCGCGGGCCAGCCGAGGAACGCGCCGAGCCCGGTGCGCAGGGCGTGCCCGTGGCTCACCACCACACCCGTCTCCCCCGCGCCCAGCGCCGCGGCGGCGTCCTCGAGGGCGGCGCGCACCCGCGCACCGAGCTGCTCCTCGCTCTCCCCGCCATGGCGCCCGTAGTCGTGGGGGCCCGGGCCGAACCGCTCGAGCACCTCGGAGTGGGTCAGCCCGGAGATCTCACCGACGTGCACCTCCCGCAGCCGCGCGTCGTACGCCGGCGGCAGTCCGGTCATGGCGACCAGCTCCTCCGCGGTCGACCGGGCCCGGCCGAGGTCGGAGGACCACAGCAGGCGGACGTCGTAGTCCACCAGCGCGACGGCGGCCGCCTTGGCCTGGAGCACGCCGGTCTCGTTGAGCCCGACGTCGGCCTGACCCTGGTAGCGCCGCTCGGCGTTCCAGTCGGTGAGTCCGTGGCGCAGCAGGACCAGGCGGCGGGTCGCGGTCACCGCTCGTGGGAGACGACGTCGGCCGGCAGCTTGATCGTCGGGCAGTCACGCCAGAGCCGCTCGAGGGCGTAGAACTGCCGCTCCTCCTCGTGCTGCACGTGCACGACGACGTCGCCGTAGTCGATGAGCACCCAGCGGCCGTCGCGTTCGC
>JAPSKJ010000249.1 GCA_031177735.1 Nocardioides sp. | reverse complement strand
CCGGGCTGCTCGGCGCCGGACCGGTGGCGGCCGCGCCGGCGCCCGTGGTGTGGGACGACCACGTCGGCGACCCGAGCGTCATCCGGACGCCGCGGGGGCTGGTGATCGTGGCGACCGGTCCTGAGATCGGCCGGTTGCACCAGGCCGGCAAGCGGGAGTGGACCTGGGTGGATCCTGCCCTGACCCGACGACCGTCGTGGAGTCGCAGGGGCGACATCTGGGCCGCCGACGTGGCGCGGCTCGGCCGACGCTACGTGCTCTACTACGCGGCGCCGGTCCGCGGACTCGGCGAGAACGGCCGCTGCATCGGCGTGGCGGTCGCACGGACGCCACTGGAGCGGTTCCGGCCGGTCGGGCGCGCTCCGCTGGTCTGCCCGAGCGGTGCCCGGACGCCCGCCGCGGCGGACCCGGTCGCTGACGGCGTACCCGGGCTGCCGAAGAAGGGCGTCATCGACCCCTCGCTCTACGTCGAGGGAGGCCAGCCCCACCTGCTCTACAAGACCGACGGGGTGCCCTCCTCGATCCGGATCCTGCCGTTGACCGGCGACGGCCTCAGCGTGCTGCCCGGCGCGACGAGCAGCACCCTGCTGGACAGTCCCGGCGTGGTGGAGAACCCCGTGGTGGTGCGCCGGCCCGAGGGCTACTACCTGTTCCTTTCCGAGGACGACTACTCCAGGTGCTCCTACCGCACCACCTGGCTGCGCTCGATGAGCCTGACCGACTGGTCCGCGGCCACCGCGCCGCCGGTCGACCCGGCGGCTCCGCCGGCCTACGGGGTGCTGCTGGACCAGGCCGGCACGGGCCTGTGCGGGCCGGGCGGTGCCGACGTGCTGGTCGAGGGTGACCGCGCGACGGTCTACTTCCACGGCTGGACGTGCCGGCACAGCCGCCGCCCGTGCGACGGGCCGCGGTTCAAGGCCTTCCACCGGGGCGGCCCCACGGTGCGCGCCCTCTACGCCGCTCGCCTCACCTTCACCGGGGGCGTCCCGACGATTGCGCGCTATCTCTAGGCTCCACCCCGTGAGCGACACCTGGACCGCTGCGGACATGCCCGACCAGACCGGTCGCACCGCGATCGTGACCGGGCCGACCGCGGGCGGCCTCGGCTTCCACACCGCCCTGGAGCTGGCTCGCCGGGGTGCCCGGGTCGTGCTGGCGGGCCGCTCGGAGGAGAAGCTCACCGACGCCGCGACCGCCGTGCGGACCGAGCACCCGGCGGCGGAGCTCCTCACCGCTCGCATCGACCTCGCCTCGCTCGCATCGGTCCGCTCTGCGGCTGGGGAGCTGGCCGACCTCGGCCCGATCCACCTGCTGGTCAACAACGCCGGCGTGATGGCGACCCCGCACCGGCGTACCGAGGACGGGCTCGAGCTGCAGATGGCCACCAACCACTTCGGCCCGTTCCTGCTCACCGGGCTGCTGCTTCCCCAGCTGGCCGCGTCGGGCGGTGGCCGCGTCGTCACCGTCTCCTCGGCGATGCACCGGGTCGCACCCGGCCCGCCGCTCGACAACCCCTTCGCCGCGCCGCGGCTCTACAACCCGTGGCTGGTCTACGGCCAGTCCAAGCTGGCCAACCTGCTGTTCACCCACGAGCTCGACCACCGGCTGCGAGCAGCGCAGCTCCCGGTGAAGGCGCTGGCCGCTCACCCCGGGCTGAGCGGCACGCACCTCCTGGCGAACGGCCCCCGCTTCGGCGGCGTGCTCCAGGGCGCCGTCCGAGCGATGTCGCAGTCGGCCGCCGCGGGCGCGTGGCCGACCCTGATGGCCGCGACCGAGGACCTGCCCGGCGGGACCTACTGCGGTCCGGCGCGGTGGGAGGTCAGCGGACCCGCGAAGGTGGTCGGGAGCACCCGCATGTCCCGCGACGAGCGGTCGCAGCGGCGGCTGTGGGAGATCTCCGAGCGGGTCACCGGCATCAGCTATCCGTGACCAGTGCCCCCGGTGAGGACCTCAGGTGCGTTCAGCGCCTGCGCGACCGGTAGGCCGGGGTGGCCCTCTTGAACGCCGCCTCCCGGGCGATTCTGGTGTTCTCGCTGAAGAGCAACCGCAGCTGCTCGAGCCGCTCGCGGGAGAACGTCCGCCGCGCGGAGGCGGTCCAGGTGTCGTCGAAGAGCCGCTTCGCGGCAGCGAGGGCGTCCGGGGAGCGCTGAGCCAGCTCCTGGGCGAACGCGGTCGCGGCGACGATCGGGTCGGCGTCGAGCTCGGTCACCAGGCCCAGGTCGTGCGCCTGCGTGCCCGACAGCATCTGCGCGGTCATCGTCAGCCGCTTGGCCTGGTCGATGCCGACCAGCTCCTTGAGCCCCTGCACCCCCGACATGTCGGGGATCAGGCCCCACTTGCCCTCCAGCACCGACCACGTCGAGTCGGGCGAGGCGATCCGGAAGTCGGCCGCGAGCGCGATCTGCAGCCCGCCGCCGAGGCAGTGCCCGTGCACCGCAGCGATCACCGGGACGGGGATGCGCCGCAGCGACCACGGCGCCTCCTGGAACAGGTTCGTGCCCGTCACCGGCCCCGGCACGAACGCCCGGGCGATCGCCCTCGGGTCCTTCATCACCGTGCCGAAGTCGAGGCCGGCGCAGAAGGCGTCTCCCTCGCCGGCGACGACCACCGCCCGCAGCGAGGTGTCGCGGCGCAGCGTTCGGGCCGTGGACCTCAGCTCGCGCAGCGTCTGCAGCGTCAGCGCGTTGAGCTTGTCCGGTCGGTTGAGCCGGACCTGGGCGATGCCGTCGGTGACGGTGCAGGTGACCAGGGACATGCGCCCAACCTACTTGCTAGTAGGCGTCGACTGAGGGCCGGGCGGCGCGCCCGTCCCCGGGTCAGCTGGGCTGTACCGCCGCCCGGGCCTCGAGCTCCTTGAGCATCCGGCGCCGGTCGCGCTTGTCGGCCTTGGTGAGCCGGCGCAGCAGACGCAGCTGCTGGGGCAGGTTCTTGACCGTGGTGGTCTCCATGAAGCCGTTGGGCAGGGAGAGGCGGACCACCTTGTGCCAGGCGGAGTAGACCTGCTGCGGCAGCGGTGCGGAGTGGTAGCGCAGGTCGTACTTGTCGAAGAGCGCCCGCACCTTGGGGGCGATCTCCGCGTAGCGGTTGGACGGCAGGTCGGGGAAGAGGTGGTGCTCGATCTGGTGGGAGAGGTTGCCGCTCATCAGGTGCACGAGCTTGCTGCCGGAGATGTTGGCCGAGCCGAGCATCTGGCGCAGGTACCACTGTCCGCGGGTCTCGTTCTCGGGGACCTCGTGGAGCTCGAAGGCCTCGACGCCCTCGGGGAAGTGGCCGCACATGATGACCGAGTGGCTCCACACGTTGCGGCTGACGTTGGCCAGCACGTTGGCCAGCAGGGTGGTCGGGGCCGACGGCCCCGACAGCAGCGGGTGGACGACGTAGTCCTTGAGCGCCTGCTTGCGGATCTTCTTCAGGGTCTGGCTGAGCGCCTTGTTGAACCACTCCGGGCGCTCGTCCTTCGGCACCCGGGAGTAGGTCCTGAACTCGATGTCGTAGGCCGCGATGCCGTACTCGAAGATCAGCATGTTGCCGAAGTTCAGCAACGGCTGGATGAGGTTGGCCGGGGTCCACTCCTGGTCCTCGTCCACGCGCATGATGCCGTAGCCGAGGTCGTTGTCCTTGCCGATGATGTTCGTGTAGGTGTGGTGCTCCTGGTTGTGCGCCTTCTTCCAGCCCTCCGCGGTGGAGGCGGCGTCCCACTCCCAGGTGGTCGAGTGGATCTTCGGGTCGCGCATCCAGTCCCACTGGCCGTGGAGGACGTTGTGCCCGATCTCCATGTTCTCGAGGATCTTCGAGACGGTCAGGCCGATCGTGCCCACGACGAAGGCGGGCGGGAACATGCTCGCCAGCAGCACCGCGCGGCTGCCCAGCTCGAGGGACCGCTGCGCCTTGATCACTCGCCGGATGTAGGCCGCGTCGCGCTCGCCACGTGAGTCGAGCACCTCCTGACGGATGGCGTCGAGCTCACGCCCGAGCTCCTCCACCTGCTCGTCGGTGAGGTGCGCGATCGGGCTCTCGGTCTTCTCGCTCATGATGGTCATGCGGGTGATTCCCTCCTGAGTGGCAGTGCCACAACAAGCCGGTCGAACTGTGGAATTAGTGGTCGAAGGTGCAGGCGCCGGCCGCCGCACTGATGCAGGTCTGCACCTGCACGTCGTCGCCGGGGACGGCGACGGTGAGCTCGCCGTTGCGCAGGTCGCG
>JAPSKJ010000248.1 GCA_031177735.1 Nocardioides sp. | reverse complement strand
TACGCCGGCAGCGGCGCGAGCAGCACGACCAGCCCGCCTCCGGCCAGGATGCCGAGGCGGCGCAGCGCGCGCGTCACGACGCCGACCGTGACCGGGTCGCGGCGGCGAGCGCCTGCTTCCACGTCTGCGGGCTGAGCACCGACCCGGCGAGCGGGCCGGTGGGGGCCGCGGAATCACCGGTTAACCGGTGATTGGTGAACTTCTCGGCCTTTGCAACGCCCGAGAAGTGTGGGAATCCCCGGTTAACCGGGGATTCCGCCGCCGGCTCCCCACCCTGCATCGGGGAGAGCAGCGCCAGGTCGTCGGGGTCCGTCACGTCGATGCCGACCTCGTCAGGCTCGACCTCGGTGAGCAGGGTGACCTGGTGCTCGGTGGTGCCCAGCACCAGCACGCGGGTGCCGACGGTGACGACGGCGACCGCGCTGCCACGGCTGATCGGCTGGCGGTGGATCACCCGCACGGCAGCTCCGGGGCGACCCTGGAACCGCTTGCCGGCGAACCTCGCGATCAGCAGCAGCAGCCCGACGACCAGGGCGAGGGAGCAGACCAGCCGGACGGTGAGCTCGAGCACGGGACCCCGCCGTCAGACCGAGGCGGAGTGGGCGTCGAGGATCTCGGTGACGCGCAGACCGAAGTCCTCGTCGACCACCACGACCTCGCCGCGCGCGATGAGGCGGCCGTTGACGAGCAGGTCGGCGGGGGAGCCGGCGGCCCGGTCGAGCTCCAGCACGGCGCCGGGGGTCAACGCGAGCAGGTCGCGCACCGTCATCCGGGTGCGGCCCAGCTCGACGGTCACCTCCATGTCGACGCCGTGGAGCATCTCCAGGCCACGCGCGGCACCCACCGCGGTGCCGGACCGCGCGCCGGGCACGAACGGGCCGGGCACGAACGGGTCGGCACCGAGGTCGTTCAGCGAGCCGACCGGCATGGCCGCCCCGGCGGTGTGCTCGGCCCGGATGTCGGCCTCGGTGAGCGGCTGGCGGGCGGCCGCAAGGGTGGCGTCCGGCACGAGCAGCGCCCCGGCGATGCCGGCGCCGATCAGCGGCACGGTGGTGAAGGCGCCACCGAGCTCGGCGACCACGGTGTCCAGCTCGACGCCCCGCGCGGCCTTGGCGCGGGCGCCGAGCCGGCCCGCGGCGGCGTCGAGCGCCGGCTGCAGCGCGGCCGAGAGCTCCAGGCTGCCCAGCGGACTGTCGGCCAGCGCGTCGACGAGCTCCTGGCCGATCAGCACCACGACGACGCCCGGCACCGGAGCCTCGAGGTCGACGAGGGCGGCGCCGGCGAAGGCGGCGGTGACGTGCGGCGATCCCGGCTGGGCCGGGCCCAGGATGAGCGGGTCGGCGGAGGGGAGGACCTCGGCGGCGGCCTCGGCGACCGCGGTGGCGAGCTCGAGGGGGTCGGTGGTCATGCCTGCTCCTTGGGGGTGTCCACGATGAGGGCGGCCAGCCGCTGGCCGCGGGCGCCGGCGGTGGCGTGCGCGAAGGTGTTGCCGCCGACGGTCACGTCGAGCGGCGCAGCGGCCGGATGCGCCAGGGTGAGCACGTCACCCGGCTTGAGGGCGGTCAGGGCGGCGGGGTCCAGCGCGGTGGGCCGGAACCGCACGGTGACCTCCACGGGCACCCGGGCGAACTGCTGCTGCAGCCGCTCGCGCGCGGCGGCACGCTGGGCTTGCTCCCGGTCGGAGACGGGGCCGGGACTGGCGGCGCTGTTGAGGTGGGGCACCAGCCCGTTGAAGGGCAGGCACACGGTCATCCGGTGCTCGCGCTCGCCGATCTTCAGGTCCAGCCCGACCACCACCATCACGTCGGCGGCACCGGCGACCTGGGCGAACTGCGGGCTGTACTCCGCGCCGGTGACGGTGGGCTCGAGCGCCACGATCGGCGCCAGCGAGTAGCGCATCTCACCGAGCAGCCGCTCGATGAGGCCGCGGATGACGCCGGCCTCGATCTCGGTCAGCGGCCGCTGCGGCTGGTCGGCGGAGCCCGGGCCGCCGAGCATGTGGTCGATGCACGACATGGTCGCGAGCAGCGGGATCTCCAGCACGCCCAGCCCCGGCATGGGGTCGGCGGAGAAGAGGGTCATGTACGTCGAGGGGCCCAGGCTGTCGACGTACTCGGCGTAGGTGCGCTGCTCGATGCCGGTCAGCGTCACCGTGCACACGGTGCGCAGCGAGCTGGTGAAGACCGTCGTCGCCTGGCGCGCGAAGCCGTCGAAGCCCAGCTGGAGGGTGCGCTGGTGCTCGCGGGAGAGCTGGATCGGCCGGCGGAAGTCGTACGGCGTCGGCTCGGCCCCGCGGGTGCGACGGCGTGGCCGCGCACCCGTTGCGCCGGCGGGCGCCGTGCGGGGTCCGGCGTTGGCAGGGGCGGCAGTCACGCCGAACCCATCGTCGCCGGTCCCGGGAACCTGAGCGGTACGTCCTGCGCCGACCGGACAGTCCTGCCTGGCCCGAATGGGCCACGCGAGATGGCCCGGCCGGGTGGGACGGGTGACCTACTGCGTCACGAACTCGGTGAAGTACACCTCCATCACGTCGCCGTGGTAGGCGTGGTCGAGCTTCTCCATCAGCTGGGCGCGGAGCACGTCGCGCTGGCCGGGGCGGGTGACCTCGCTGACCGGCAGGCCGCTGAAGACGGCGATGGTGGCGTCGAGGGCCTTGCTGCCGTCCACGGGGCCGCCGCCGTGGCCGCCGCCCCCGGCGGTGGCGGTCAGCTGCAGGGCGATCCCGATCCGCAGGTAGTGGCCCTCGGCGAGGTTGACCTGGATCGACTCCAGCGCCAGCACCTCGCCCGGCTCGGGCTCGGTCGGCCCGCTCGGCTTGAGGAAGAAGAACCAGCCGGCGGCGACGCCGATCACGAGGATGAGCAGGACGCCGATGATCAGGCGCTTGCGGCCCTTCTTGGGCGGTGCTTCGGTCTCGGTCGGCGGCATGGCGGTGACGGTCATCGGGTGCCTCCAGCGGGCAGGGCGACGGGCGGGGCGGACGGGGCGGAACCGGTGGCGGGCTGGGCGTGGGTCTCGGTGCCGGCGGACCCCGCGGCCGGGTCGGAGGGCGGTGCGGGCGCCTCGGCCGGCGGCGTGCCCGGGGCGCCGAGCCCGTGCTGGATGTGCTCCTGCAGCTCGGCGAACTTCGCGCGGGTCGAGGCGGGCGCCTGGCTGAGCACGACGATGTCGACCCGCTTGTTGACCCGCTGGGAGCCGGGTCGGGCCGGGTCGACCAGCGGCTTGGTGTGGCCGAACGCGCTGGCGGTGAGACGGCGGTCGGGGATGCGGTGGACCTCGTTCAGCCGGCGGAGCACGTTGACGGCGCGGGCGGAGGAGAGCTCCCAGTCGGTGGGGTAGTACTTCGGCTTCACCGGCACCTGGTTGGTGTGGCCGTCGACGCCGACCGGCTCGGGCAGCTCGGCGAGGATCGGGGCGATCGTGTCGACGACCCGGCGGCCGCGCTCGGTCAGGTCGGCCATGTTCGGCTCGAACACGACGTGCTCGGAGAGCAGGCTGACCACCAGGCCCCGCTCGTCGATGCTGGCGCGGACGTCGTCCGCCAGCCCTTGCGCCTTCAGGGCTTCGTCGATCCGCCGCCAGACCTGGAGCAGCCGGTCGGCCTCGTTCTTGGCCTCGGCGTACTGCCGCTGGGAGCGGAGCCGGTCGGTCTCCTCCAGGATCTTGGTGACCTCGGCCTGTTGGACCGCGGGCAGCTCCTCGATGAGCCGGTCGTAGCCGGCCCGCTCGGGGTTGGTGGCGCCGGTGTCGTCCCGCATCGGGTCGGCGCCGTTGAGGATGGTCACCGACCGGCCGAAGCCGTCGGCGAGACCGTTCTTGAGCTCCTGGTACTTCTTCGTGTCGACCGTCGACATCGCGAACATGATGATGAACAGCACCATCAGCAGCGTGACCATGTCGGCGTAGGTGACCAGCCAGCGCTCGTCGGGGTGCTCCTCGTGCTCCTCGTGGGCGCGCCGGCGCCGGCCCGATTTGCCGGCCATGCTCAGGCCGCCTCGGTCGCCTGCTGCTCTGCGGGCAGCAGCGAGCGCAGCTTCTCGGCGACCAGGCGCGGGTTGGTGCCGGACTGGATCGCCCACACGCCCTCGATGGTCAGCTCCATCCGGGCGATCTCGAGCTCGGCGAGCCGCTTGAGCCGGTTGCCGATGGGCAGCCACATCACGTTGGCCGACAGCACGCCCCACAGGGTGGCGACGAACGCGGC
>JAPSKJ010000247.1 GCA_031177735.1 Nocardioides sp. | reverse complement strand
CTCGCCACCGCCGCGGACCACCCGGTCGCCGTGCGCGAGGGGCGGCTCCTCGCCACCTCGTTCCACCCCGAGGTCGGCGCCGACGGGCGCATCCACCGGCTCTTCCTCGACCTCGTGACGGGCTGAGCGCAGGGTTCACGCGCCGTTCGCACAGGTGTGGCCGCGCCGGCGCCCGCGTCGGCCACAGTGGCCCCGATGCGCCAGGAGTGGATGGACGGGCTGCGCGGCCTCGCGGTCGTCGCGGTGGTGCTCCTCCACGCGGAGCTGACCGCCGGGCCGCTGCCCTGGCTGGCCGAGGTCAACCACGAGCTGGCGCCCTATCGGATGCCGCTGCTGGTCGCCCTCTCCGGGGTCCTGCTGGGGCGCTCGCTGGCCAAGGGCGCTCACCGGCACCTCGCGGGCAAGGTCCGCGGCATCGCGTGGCCCTACCTGCTGTGGGCGACTGCCGACGTCCTCCACGTCATCGCGGACGCACACGCGGCTGGCCGCCCCGCGCCCTGGGACTGGCTGCTCAAGCTGTTCTACGACCCGCAGACCTACCTGTGGTTCCTGGCCTACCTGTTCTGCTACCACGTGCTCGCCACGCCGCTACCGCCGTGGTTGCGCACGCTCGCCGGTCCGGTCCTGGTGCTCGCCGCCGATGGCCTGGACTACCCGGAGCTGCACCGGTTCGTCGAGCTGGCCGGCTGGTTCCTCATCGGCGACGCCCTCGCCCGCGAGGTGGGCCCCCGCGTGCCCGCGCCCATCGCCGGCGCGGTCGGGCGCCTGCGATGGGGCGTGCTGGCCCTCATCGGACGGCAGTCGATCGTGTTCTACGCCTGCCACCTCCTCGTCATGGTGTACGCCGTGCGCCTGCTCCGCCATCTCGGCGTGAGCGACCCGCAGCTGCTCGTGCCGGTCGCCGTCGGCGTACCTCTCGCGGTGGGAGCCCTGCTCGTCCACGGACGCCGACACCCGTGGGTGGCCGTGCTGTTCGCGTGGCCGGCGGTAGACTCGCGGACCGGCAACCGACCGGTGCGGCAGCCTGGCGCCGCAGGGAACAGGTCGGCGCTCGAAGCAGCAGCGCGGCGGCGTGGACCCGAAGGCAGCACGCTCGCGCCCTAGAAGACAGAGGGACTGATGTCTGGCCACTCCAAGTGGGCGACCACGAAGCACAAGAAGGCCGCGATCGACGCCAAGCGCGGCAAGCTCTTCGCCAAGCTCATCAAGAACATCGAGGTCGCGGCGAAGATGGGTGGCGGTGACCCCGCCGGCAACCCGACGCTGTTCGACGCCATCCAGAAGGCCAAGAAGTCCTCGGTCCCCAACGACAACATCGACCGTGCGGTCAAGCGCGGCTCCGGTGCCGAGGCCGGCGGCGCCGAGTACTCCACGATCATGTACGAGGTCTACGGCCCGCAGGGCGTCGCGCTGCTGGTCGAGTGCCTCACCGACAACAAGAACCGGGCCGCGATGGAGGTCCGCACCGCGGTGACCCGCAACGGCGGCACCATGGCCGACCCGGGCTCGGTCTCGCGCCTGTTCAACCGCAAGGGCGTGGTGGTGGTGCCCAAGTCGCACGAGGGCAAGGAGGTCAGCGAGGACGACGTCCTCGAGGCGACCCTCGACGCGGGCGCCGAGGAGGTCAACGACCTGGGCGAGTCCTTCCAGGTCGTCTCCGAGGCCTCCGACGTGGTCGCGGTCCGCACGGCCCTGCAGGCCGCCGGGATCGAGTACGACTCCGCCGACGTGGAGTTCGTGGCGACCATGGACATCCCGGTGACCGACCCCGCCGCCGCGGCGAAGGTGTTCAAGCTGGTCGACGCCGTGGACGACCTCGACGACGTCCAGAACGTCTTCAGCAACGCCGACGTGCCCGACGACGTGCTGGAGTCGATCGACGCCTGACCGCACGGCTGCGCCCTCATCGAGGCAGAAGCCGGTGGTGGACACTCCCCGTGCGGAACGCCGCACGGGGAGTGCGCATTTCCCCGCATCCCTCGATGGACCGCGTGTCGTCGCACCGCCGGTCGGTGGCCGCGGATAACGTGGCGCTGTAGAACAGACGTTCGACGGGAGAAGCAGATGCGTGTGCTCGGGATCGACCCCGGCCTGACCCGCTGCGGCATGGGCGTGGTCGACGGCACGGTGGGGCGCCCGCTCACCCTGGTCGACGTCAACGTCATCCGCACGCCGTCCGCCTGGGCCGTGCCGGAGCGGCTGGTCTACATCGAGAAGGGCATCGAGGCCCGGCTCGACGAGCACCAGCCCGATGCCGTCGCGATCGAGCGGATCTTCGCCCGCTCCGACGTCAGCACCATCATGGGCACCGCCCAGGCCGCCGGGGTCGCGATGGTGTGCGCCGCGCGCCGCGGACTCCCGATCGCGCTGCACACGCCGAGCGAGGTCAAGGCCGCGGTGTCCGGCAACGGCCGTGCCGACAAGGCGCAGGTGGGTGCCATGGTGACCCGGATCCTGCGGCTCGACGCGATGCCCAAGCCCGCCGACGCCGCCGACGCGCTGGCGCTGGCCATCACCCACATCTGGCGCGGCGGCGCGCAGTCGCGCATCGACGCGGCCCTGGCCGCGGCGCGCACCCGGGCCTGAGACGTCCCTGACCAGACAGAGGAGAGAGTCGAGAGCATGATCGCCTTCGTCCGCGGCCGGGTCGCCGCCGTGACGCTGTCCAGCGCCGTGGTGGAGGTCGGGGGAGTGGGCCTCGAGCTGCTGTGCACCCCGGGCACCCTCGCCGGCCTGCGCACCGGCACCGAGGCGACGCTGCCGACCAGCATGGTGGTGCGCGAGGACTCGCTCACCCTGTTCGGCTTCGCCGACGAGGAGGAGAAGCAGCTCTTCGAGCTGCTCCAGACCGCCTCCGGGGTCGGGCCGAAGCTCGCCCAGGCGATGCTGGCGGTGCTCTCGCCCGACGGCATCCGCACCGCGATCGCCGGCGACGACGTCAAGACCCTCACCCGGGTGCCCGGCATCGGGCAGAAGGGCGCGCAGCGGATCATCCTCGAGCTCAAGGACCGGATCGGTGCGCCCGTGGGTGCTGCCCTGCCGGCCGGCGCCGTGGCGCAGCAGGCGCCGTGGCGCGACCAGGTGCACCAGGGCCTGGTCGGGCTGGGCTACAACGCCAAGGACGCCGAGAAGGCGGTCGAGTCCGTGGCCGGGTCGGCGGGCGACGTACCCGACGTGGGTGCGCTGCTGCGCGCGGCCCTGCAGACGCTGAGCAAGGCCTGACCCGATGCCCTTCCACGAGGACGAGCTCGAGGCCGTGGAGTCGGCCTACGTCGAGGCGCGGCTCACCGCGGCCGACGCCGAGGGCGACGAGCGCGCCGTCGAGGCCGCGCTGCGCCCGCGCACCCTCGACGAGGTCGTCGGCCAGACGCGGGTGCGTGCCCAGCTCGGACTGGTCCTCGAGGCCGCCCGCCAGCGCGGCCGTGCCCCCGACCACGTGCTGCTGTCCGGGCCGCCCGGCCTCGGCAAGACCACCTTGGCGATGATCATCGCTGCCGAGATGTCCACACCGCTGCGCCTGACCAGCGGCCCGGCGATCACCCACGCCGGCGACCTCGCCGCGATCCTGTCGGGGATGAACGAGGGCGACGTGCTCTTCGTCGACGAGATCCACCGGATGTCGCGCCCCGCCGAGGAGATGCTCTACATGGCGATGGAGGACTTCCGCGTCGACGTCGTCATCGGCAAGGGACCGGGCGCCACCGCCATCCCGCTCGAGATCCCGCCGTTCACCCTCGTCGGCGCGACGACGCGCGCGGGACTGCTCCCCGGCCCGCTACGCGACCGGTTCGGCTTCACCGGCCACCTGGAGTTCTACGAGCCAGCCGAGCTCGAGCTCATCGTGCGGCGCTCCGCCGGTCTGTTGGGCGTCGAGCTCACCGACGAGGGAGCCGCGGAGATCGCCTCCCGCTCCCGCGGCACCCCACGCATCGCCAACCGGCTGCTGCGCCGGGTGCGTGACTTCGCCCAGGTCAGGGCCGACGGCATCGTGACCCAGCCGATCGCCCAGGCGGCCCTGGAGCTCTACGAGGTCGACCCGCTGGGGCTCGACCGGCTCGACACCGCGGTGCTCGACGTGCTGTGCCGCCGCTTCGGCGGCGGACCGGTCGGCGTCGCGACCCTCGCGGTCGCCGTGGGGGAGGAGCGCGAGACCGTCGAGGAGGTCGCCGAGCCGTTCCTGGTCCGCCTGGGCTTCCTGGCCCGTACGCCGCGCGGGCGGGTCGCCACGCCGGCCGGCTGGGCCCATCTGGGTCTCACTGCTCCCGCGGGCGCCGCGTTCGG
>JAPSKJ010000246.1 GCA_031177735.1 Nocardioides sp. | reverse complement strand
AAGTACGTCGAGCCCAAGCGCCCCGGCGGCTGGCTCGACCCCGGTCCCTACGGCTGCCTGGGCGCCGGCCTGGGCGCCGCCATCGCCGCCCGGATCGCACGGCCCTCCTCGCAGGTGGTGCTGCTCCTCGGCGACGGTGCCGCCGGATTCTCGTTGATGGACGTCGACACCCTCGTGCGGCACCAGCTGCCCGTGGTGATGGTCATGGGCAACAACTCCGCGTGGGGCCTGGAGAAGGGGCCCATGCAGATGCTCTACGGCTACGACGTCGCCGCCGACCTCGCCCCGCGCACCGCCTACGACGAGGTGGTCAAGGCGCTCGGTGGCGCCGGCGAGACCGTCACCGACCCGCGCCAGATCGGCCCCGCCCTCGACCGGGCGTTCGCCTCGGGCGTGCCCTACCTGGTCAACGTGATCACCGACGTCGACGCGGCCTACCCGCGCAACACCTTCGGGATCTGATCGTGCCCGAGGCGACGCTGACCTTCACCGTGACCGACGACGACACCGCCCGCGCGGTGGGCTCCGGCAGCCTGGAGGTGCTCGGCACGCCCCGGCTGCTGGCCTGGCTGGAGGCGGCCACCTGCGCCGCCATCGAGCCGGACCTCGGCGAGGGCCAGACCTCCGTCGGCACCCGCGTCTCGCTCGAGCACCTGGCCCCCTCCCCGGTCGGTCAGGCGGTGGAGGTGACCGCGACGACGACGTACGTCGACGGTCGGCTGCACCGCTTCACCGTGGCGGCCCACCACGTCACCGCGGGGGTGGCCGGCAAGCTCGTCGGCACCGGCGAGGTCACCCGCGTGGTGGTGGACGCGGGGCGGTTCATGGACCGGATTTCGCCGTCGTCGTGACCTCTGAGAGACTGGTCCGTGGCCCTTCGGGGTCCGCTCAGCACCCCGAAGACACGATCCCAGGAGGTCATCATGGGTAAGACCGGCCGCAAGCGTCGCGCTCGCAAGAAGAAGGGCGCGAACCACGGCAAGCGCCCCAACGCCTGATCCCAGGCGAAGAAACCGACGAAGCCCCGAGCCATCGGCTCGGGGCTTTCGTCGTCGTGGTGCCTGCGGATCGGCTCAGGAGGTCTCGGTGATCTCGATCCGGACCTGCTGCAGGCGCAGCTTCACCCGCTCACGCAGCTCCGAGGGGGCCGACTCGGAGCAGGACCGGGCGACGACCGCCTTGACGGTCCGCTGCAGGTCGTACTTCTCCAGGCACGGGTTGCAGGTGTCGATGTGCGCCCGGACGATCGCACAGTCGCTCTCGGAGAGCTCGTTGTCGATCAGGTAGACGATCTGCTCGATGAAGTCGGCACACTCACGGTCCGACATCTCGCTGCCGTGGCCGTGGCCGACGTGGTCGGTGCTCATCGTCCGCCGTCCTTGGTGCCGGCGGAGAGCAGGGAGCCTCCGCGGACGTAGTCCGAGAGCAGGTCGCGCAGCTGGCGGCGGCCACGGTGCAGCCGCGACATGACAGTGCCGATGGGGGTGTCCATGATCTCGGCGATCTCCTTGTAGGCGAAGCCCTCGACATCCGCGAGGTAGACCGCAAGCCGGAACTCCTCCGGGAGCCGCTGCAGGGCGTCCTTGACCTGGGAGTCCGGCAGGTGCTCGAGCGCCTCCATCTCGGCGGACTTCAGCCCGGTCGAGGTGTGCGACTCGGCACGCGCGAGCTGCCAGTCCTCCACGTCCTCGGACATGGACTGCTGCGGCTCACGCTGCTTCTTGCGGTAGCTGTTGATGAAGGTGTTGGTGAGGATGCGGTACAGCCACGCCTTGAGGTTGGTGCCCGGCCGGAACTGGTGGAAGGAGGAGTACGCCTTGGCGAACGTCTCCTGCACCAGGTCCTCGGCGTCAGCGGGGTTGCGCGTCATCCGCATGGCGGCGGAGTAGAGCTGGTCGAGGAAGGGCAGCGCCTCGGTCTCGAAGCGCAGCGCTCGCTCCTCCGGCGTCTCGGTGGTCACGTCGACCGTTCCGTCCGCCGCCTGGTCGTCGAAGTTCTCACTCATCGACGCCCAGCCTACGCGGACGCCGTCGGCCGGGGCCTCGGGTCGTTCCAGGACGGATGCGGTCATGTCGGGGCAACGCCGTGGTGGCCGGTGTCATTCCCGGCCCGGAGCACGCTGCCTGGCGAACCGCCCGACCGGGCACTCAGCGGTGCGCGCCCGCCACGTCGCGCACGATCCACTCCAGCGCCGACTCCACCAGGATCTCGAAGGCCTCCGACTGCGACAGCGGGCCGCGCTTGCCGACCTTCAGGCTGTGGTCGGCCGCGGGGAGCACGACCATGTCGACACCGGGGAGGTCGGGGAAGTCGTCGGGCCGGCCCATCGGGTCGCGCTCCCCCTGCACCAGCAGGACGGGGAGCTTGGCCCCCTTGAGCTCCTCGACCCGCGACCGCTCCGGCTTCCCGGGCGGGTGCAGCGGGAAGGCGAGCGCGAGCACCCCGCCCGCGCCGAGCCGCTTGGCGGTGCGGCAGGCCGACCGCGCGCCGGCCGAGCGGCCGCCGACGACGAGCGGGGTGCGCACGCGCATCCAGTTGGCGGCGGCGACCAGGGATGTGTCGAGGGTGGCCGGAGCGGTCGCCACCCGGCGGCCGGCCACCTTCCAGGGCTGTTCGAACAACGCGACCGAGACGCCGTTGCGCGGCAGGCTCTGGGCCAGCGCCATCAGGTCGTCGGTGTCGATGCCGTTGCCGGCGCCGTGGCTGAGCAGCACGGTGGCCAGCGGTGCCTTGGCTCGGTGGGTGACCAGGCGGCCGGTGCCGTGCGGGGTCTCGATCGTGGTCGCGGTGGCCATCACGCCCCCTCCGTGAGCACCGGCTCGACGGCCTCCTCGAGCGGGAGCGGCTCGACCAGCTCCGGACCGTTGTTCTGCACGTTGCTCACCAGCGGGCGGACCGGGTAGGCCTCCAGCCGTCCGGGCGCCGCGGGCGAGAGCAGGTCGAGGCTGGCCGGGTGGGTGGGGTCGAGCCAGGCGTCCCAGCGGTCGCGCTCGACCATCAGCGGCATCCGGTCGTGGATCTGGCCGAGCTCGTCCTCGGCCTCGGTGGTGATCACGGTGCAGGTCCACAGGAAGCGGTCGGGGTCGTCGTCGGCCCGGGTCGGGTCGCGCCAGATCTCGTAGAGCCCGGCCATCGCCAGCACACCGTGGTCACGCGGGCGGATGAAGTAGGGCTGCTTGACCGGCTTGCCCGCGCGGTTCTTCAGCGAGGTCGGATACCACTCGTAGTAGCCGTCGGCCGGGAGCAGGCACCGCCGGGCGGCGAAGGCCTTGCGGAAGGCCGGCTTCTCGGCGACCGACTCCATGCGTGCGTTGATCATCCGGTTGCCGATCGAGGCCTCCTTCGCCCACGACGGCACCAGCCCCCAGCGCAGCACGCGCAGCTGACGCTCGGGCGCGGGTCGCTCCTCGCCCTTCGGGGGGCGCTCCAGGACGGCGTACACGTCCTTGGTCGGCGCGACGTTGAAGTCGGCCTCGAGCGGCGCCGGGATGCGGGTCTCGAGCACCTCGAACTCCTCGACGAGGTCCTCCGCGCGCCGACTCGAGGCATACCGACCGCACATGCGACCACCCTACCCAGCAGTCACACACGCGTTCGGGTGCGCCGCTGCTGCGCGCAGCGGCGCACCTCCTCAGCCGTCGATGGTGCTCAGATCGGCGTAGCGGTCCCCCGCGACGGCGCCCCGCGGCACCGCCGCCTCCAGCGCGGCGAGATCGGCTTCGGTGAGGGAGACCTCCAGCGCCCCCACGTTCTCCTCGAGGTACGCCGTCCGCTTGGTGCCCGGGATGGGGACCACGTCGACGCCGCGCGAGAGCACCCAGGCGAGGGCGAGCTGACCGGGCGTGCAGCCCTTCGCGGCGGCGATCCTGCGCACTTCCTCGACCAGGGCCAGGTTGCGGTCGAGGTTGTCGCCCTGGAACCGGGGGAAGCGCCCGGCCGCGCGGCTGTCGTGGGCCTCCAGGGAGCTCTTGTCGACGGCGCCCGTCAGCAGGCCGCGGCCCAGCGGGGAGTAGGGGACCAAGCCGATCCCGAGCTCGCGGATGGTGGGAAGGATCTCGTCCTCGAGGTCGCGGGTGAACAGCGAGTACTCGGTCTGCAGAGCGGTGATCGGGTGCACGGCGTTGGCCCGGCGGATCGTCTCCGCGGACGCCTCTGACAGCCCGAGGAAGCGGACCTTGCCGGCCTCGACGAGCTCCTTCATCGCGCCGACCGTCTCCTCGATCGGCACCGTCTTGTCGACCCGGTGCTGGTAGTAGAGGTCGATGTGGTCGACCCCGAGCC
>JAPSKJ010000245.1 GCA_031177735.1 Nocardioides sp. | reverse complement strand
CGAGCGGCGGTGGCCGCGTCCGACGGCGAGCGCCAGTTCGTGGCCGGTGAGGCCGTCGAGGACGCCGTCCTGGCCACCGCCTCCCTCGCCGAGCGGGGCCTGCTCGCCAGCGTCGACTTCCTCGGCGACGGCAGCGGCGACTGGGGCGCGGCCGAGGCCGTCGTCGACGCCTACCTCGAGCTGCTGCGCCGGCTCTCCGACAGCGGGCTCGCCCGCAAGGCGGAGGTCGCCGTGCGGCTCTCCGCGATCGGGTCGCGCCGGGCCGACCACGGCGCCAAGCTGGCCCGCGAGCACGCTCTGACCATCTGCCGCGCCGCCCGCCAGGCCGGCACCGCGGTGAGCCTCGACGCCGAGGACCACGCGAGCACCGACCTGACCCTCCTCACCCTGCACGAGCTGCGCAAGGACTACCCCGAGACCGGCGTCGTGCTGCAGGCCTGCCTGCGCCGCACCGAGGCCGACTGCCGCGACCTCGCCTACGAGGGGTCGCGGGTGCGGCTCCGGCAAGGTGCCGACGAGCCGACCGAGGTGGCCTACCGCGACAAGACCGAGATCGACCGCTCCTTCGTGCGCTGCCTGAAGATCCTGATGGCCGGCCGGGGCTACCCGATGGTGGCCACCCACGACCCGCGGCTGCTCGAGATCGCGCTCGCCCTGGCCGCCCGCCACGGGCGCGAGCCCGGCACCTACGAGCTGCAGTTCGTGCACGGGCTCCGCCTGCGCGAGCAGGAACGCCTCGCCGCGGCAGGGGAGACCGTCCGGGTCTATGTGCCCTACGGCCGCGAGTGGTACGGCTACCTGCTGAGAACGCTCGCCGACCGCCCCGCCGACCTGCCATCCTTCGTGCGGTCCCTGGTCCCCACGGTCGTGAAGTAGGTGCGCATGTCCACGCGAACGGCTCTCATCGGCGCGGGAATGATGGGTGAGGCGATCCTGGCCGGCCTGATCCGCGCCGGCCGCTCGCCCGAGGCCCTCCTCGTCGGCGAGAAGCGCCCCGAGCGGGCCGCCGAGCTGCAGGAGCAGTACGCCGTCGGCGTCGTCTCCAACGTCGACGCGGCCACGCGCGCCGACACCGTGCTGCTCGTCGTCAAGCCGCAGGACGTCGCCGCGGTGCTGGCCGAGATCGGCCCGGCGCTGCGTCCCGGGCAGCTCCTCGTCTCGCTCGCCGCCGGGATCACCACCGCGTTCGTGGAGGAGCGGGTGCCCGAGGGGGTCGCCGTGGTCCGGGTCATGCCCAACACCCCGGCCCTGGTCGCCCAGGGGATGTCGGTGCTCTCGCCCGGCTCCGCCTGCTCCGAGGAGCAGCTCACCGAGGCCGAGGCGCTGCTCGGCGCGGTCGGCCGGGTGGTGCGCGTCCCCGAGTCGCAGCAGGACGCGGTCACCGCGATCTCCGGCTCCGGGCCGGCGTACCTCTTCTACGTCGCCGACGCGCTCATCGAGGGCGGTGTCCACGCCGGGCTCCCGCGACCCGTCGCCACCGAGCTGGCCGTGCAGACCCTGCTCGGGTCGGCGACCCTGCTGCGCGAGACGGGCACCCACCCGGCGGTGCTGCGCGAGCAGGTCACCTCGCCGGCCGGCACGACCGCGGCGGCGCTGCGGCGGCTCGACGACCACGGGGTGCGGGCCGCGTTCCTCGCCGCGGTCGAGGCGGCCGCCGCGCGCTCCCGTGAGCTCGGCAGCGCAGGGTCGTGACGCGATAGGCCCCCTGTCGGGCGGGGCACTTGTCACAACCCCGAGCGGGTAGCGTCGGGGGCATGGTGGAGTGCCCGGGGCCGGCGACGGTCGTCTTCGACCCGTCGCTGACCGACTACGACTTCGGGCCCGACCACCCGATGACCCCGGTGCGGGTCGACCTGACCATGCGCCTGGCCGACGAGCTGGGCGTGCTGTCCTCGCTCCACCGGGTGGCCGCGCCGATGGCCGACCTCGACCTGCTCGAGACCGCGCACGACCCCGAGTTCATCGAGGCCGTGCAGCGCGCCGGCAAGTCCGGTGAGCCCGACCTGCGACACGGGCTCGGCACCGAGGACGATCCGGTCTTCGCCGGCATGCACGAAGCCAGCGCCCACATCGTCGGCGCGACCGTCGAGGCCTGCCGCCGGGTCTGGACCGGTGAGGCCGCGCACGCCGCCAACATCATGGGCGGCCTGCACCACGCGATGCGCGACCGGGCCAGCGGCTTCTGCGTCTACAACGACGTCGTCGCCGGCATCCAGTGGCTGCTCGACCACGGCGCGCAGCGGGTGGCCTACGTCGACGTCGACGTCCACCACGGTGACGGCGTCGAGCGCGCCTTCTGGGACGACCCGCGCGTGCTCACCATCTCCCTGCACGAGACCGGGCAGATCCTCTTCCCCGGCACCGGGTTCGCCGATGACACCGGCGGCCCCGACGCCGAGGGGTCCGCGGTGAACGTGGCGCTGCCGCCCGGCACGAGCGACAGCGGCTGGCTGCGGGCCTTCCACGCCGTGGTGCCCGACCTGGTGCGCGAGTTCGCGCCCGACGTGATGGTCACCCAGCAGGGGTGCGACTCGCACACCGAGGACCCGCTGGCGCACATGATGCTCACCATCGACGGTCAGCGGGCGGCGTACTCCGCGCTGCACGACCTCGCGCACGAGGTCTGCGGGGGACGCTGGGTCGCCACCGGCGGAGGAGGGTACGCCGTCGTCGAGGTCGTGCCGCGCGCCTGGACGCACCTGCTCGCCATCGTCGCCGGGCGACCGTTGGACCCGGCGACCGCGGTCCCGGACGGCTGGCGCGAGCACGTCACCCACCGGCTGGGTCAGGTCGCGCCGCTGCGGATGACCGACGGCGGGGAGCCGCGCTTCCGGGAGTGGCGGGAGGGCTACGACCCCGACACGTGGCTGGACCGGCAGGTGCACGCCACGCGGATGGCGGTCTTCCCGCTGCACGGGCTCGACCCCCTGCCCTGAGCCCGTCGCGTTGCCGTGAACTCCTTCGCGGAGCCGGATCAAGCCGACACGCCGGGCGGGCAGAGATTCCCAGTGGTTTCCTCTTCCCCATCCGTCACACCAAGCCCTATTCTCACGAGAGCGCGGCGCGTGCGAGCACCGGTGGGGAAGCCGGTGGCGCGTCACGAAGAAAGCACGGTGGACGACGAATGGCTGCCAACACCCCAGGAGACATCTCCGACGCGAAGTTCCTGACCGTCGCCGAGGTCGCCGCAATGATGCGCGTCTCCAAGATGACCGTCTACCGACTCGTGCACAGCGGCGAGCTGCCGGCCGTGCGAGTCGGGCGGTCCTTCCGCGTCCGCGAGGACGACGCGAACGACTACCTGCGCAAGTCCTTCTACAACGCGGGCTGACGCTGCGCCGCCGCACCGGCTCCGGCGCGGCGAATCCGTGCTCACGTCCGCTCAGCGGCGAGCTTCGTCTCACGATTCACCAGCCGTTCTCCGGTGCCGATAGGCTGTGCCAGTCCGGCGGGTCCCCCCGTCGGATGGCCGGCACCCCGGCTTGAGGTCTTTTCGGAAGTTGGGTTCGACACGTGGGTTCTGTCATCAAGAAGCGTCGCAAGCGGATGGCGAAGAAGAAGCACCGCAAGCTGCTGAAGAAGACGCGCGTGGCGCGTCGCAAGCTCGGCAAGTGACGCGACTGCTCTGATCTCGGCTAGCAGCGAGCACTCGCTTGGGCAGCGCCGGTCGCGTCGTACTCGTCACCGGGGTCTCCCGCGACCTCGGCCGACGGTTCGCGCGCGCTGCCGCTGAGCACCCCGGTGTCGAGCGGGTGATCGGTGTCGACGTCGTCCCTCCGCGAGGCGATGTCGGCGGCATGTCCTTCGTCCGGGCCGACATCCGCAACCCGGTGATCGCCAAGGTGATCGCCAAGGAGGATGTCGACACCGTCGTCCACATGAGCATCATCTCCACCCCCGGCGCGACCGGCGGGCGGAACACGATGAAGGAGCTCAACGTCATCGGGACGATGCAGCTGCTCGCCGCCTGCCAGAAGGCGCCCAGCGTGCAGCAGCTCGTCGTCAAGTCGACGACGACGGTCTACGGCGCGAGCAGCCGTGACCCGGCGATGTTCACCGAAGACATGGAGCCGCGCCGAGCTCCGCGCGCCGGCTACGCGAAGGATGTCGCCGAGATCGAGGGCTACGTCCGCGGCTTCGCCCGACGCCGGCCCGACGTGGTCGTGACGCTACTGCGCTGCGCCAACGTGATCGGGCCGCAGGTCAGCAGCCCGATCACCAGCTACCTGCGCCTGCCGGTGATCCCGACGGTGCTCGGGTTCGACCCGCGCCTGCAGTTCCTGCA
>JAPSKJ010000015.1 GCA_031177735.1 Nocardioides sp. | reverse complement strand
CTGCCGAGGTCACGCACCTCCTCCGAGGTGGCCGTCTAAGGTCGGCCGCATGACCCAGTGGAGCAACTGGTCGGGCCTGGCCACCGCCCGCCCGGCGCAGGCGCTCGCCCCGCTGGACGCCGAGGAGATCATCGGCGCGGTCCTCGCCGCTCGCGAGCGCGGTGGCACGGTGAAGATGGTCGGCGCGGGCCACAGCTTCACCGACATCGCCGTCACCTCCGGGACCCTGCTCGCGCCCTCCCACCTCACCGGGATCACAGCCGTCGATCGCGAGACGATGACGGTGACGGCGTACGCAGGGACGCGGCTGAAGACGCTCAACGGCGACCTCGAACGCCTCGGCCTGAGCCTGCACAACATGGGCGACATCGCCGAGCAGACCCTCGCCGGCGCCGTCTCCACCGGCACCCACGGCACCGGCGGCGTGCAGGCGGGACTGGCCGCGCAGGTGTGCGGGCTGACGATGGTCACCGGCACCGGCGACCTGCTCACCGTCTCCGAGACCGAGCATCCCGAGCTGCTCGACCTGGTCCGGGTGGGCCTGGGCGCTCTGGGCGTCATCCTGACCCTCACCTTCCGCGTCGAGCCGCTGTTCGCGCTGGAGGCGGTGGAGGAGCCGGTGCCGTGGGAGGACTTCCTGGCCTCCTTCGACGAGATGACCGCCGACGCGCACCACGTCGACGCCTACTGGTTCCCTCACACCGACCGGGTGCTCACCAAGCGCAACAACCGGCTGGCCGAGCTCGAGGAGATCTCCCCGCTCCCCCGCTGGCGGGCCTGGCTCGACGACGACCTGCTCGCCAACACCGCGTTCGGCGCGCTCACCGCCGGTGCCAACCGAGCACCCGCGGTGGTCCCGCTGATGAACCGGATGAGCGCCCGGCTGCTCTCGGCGCGCACCTACTCCGACGTCGCCCACCGCGTCTTCACGACCGAGCGGCGAGTGGTCTTCCGCGAGATGGAGTACGCCGTCGCGCGCGATGCCGGCCTGGAAGTGCTCCGCGAGTGCCGTCGGGTCCTCGACCGCTCGGGCCTGCGCATCTCCTTCCCCGTGGAGATCCGGGTGGCACCGGCCGACGACGTCGCGCTCTCCACGGCGGCGGGCCGTGACTCGTTCTACCTGGCCTTCCACACCCACCGCGCGATGCCGCACCAGGCGTACTTCGCGCTCATCGAGCCGGTGCTGCGCGATGCCGGCGGCCGGCCGCACTGGGGCAAGCTGCACTCCCTGCGCGCCGAGGACCTGCGCGCGCTCTACCCGCGGTTCGACGAGTTCCTCGCCCTGCGCGAGCGGCTCGACCCCGACCGGGTCTTCGCCAACGCCTACCTCGAGCGGGTGCTGGGCCGCTAGGGAGGTGCGCGCTAGACCGAGGCCGAGCCGATGGACCCTGCGGCCACCGGCGCCCGCCAGTGCCGCCACATCGCCAGCAGCCGCCACAGCGCACACACCAGCGCCCCGGCGACGCCGGCCGCGATCTGGGTGCCGCCCAGCTCCAGCCCGAACGCCGCCACCGCGGCACCCGCGGCGGCCGGCGTCGCGTAGAGCTCGCCGGAGCGCAGCACCACCGGCACGCGGCCGGCCAGCAGGTCGCGGACCATTCCGCCGCCGACGCCCGTGACGACACCCATCAGCGTCGCGGGCAGCGGCCCGAGCCCGTAGTCCATCGCCTTCAGCGCGCCGGCCACCACGAACAACGAGAGTCCGAGGGCGTCGAAGACGTTGACGACGTTCTCCATCCGGCCCAGCGTCGGGTGGTAGAAGAACGCCAGCAGCCCCGCGCCCAGCGGCACCAGCAGGTAGCGCCAGTCGGCGAGCGCTGCGGGCGGGGTGGCGCCGATCAGCACGTCGCGCAGGAACCCCCCGCCGAGGCCGGTGGTGCCCGCCAGCACCAGCACCCCCACGACGTCGAGGCCCTTGCGGACGGCGACGAGCGCACCGGAGATGGCAAAGACGAAGATGCCGGCCAGGTCGGCGACCACCAGCGTCACAGACTGCTCGGGAGGCACGGTCGAAACGCTAGCGGTGGGTGAGGACCGACACGCTCGTGGCACGCCGGGGTGGCGTCCGGCACAGGGCTCCCACGTGCCGTAAGGTCGGGCCCTAAGGCGAACCTCAGGGCGAGCAATGAGAGACGAGGATGTCGGCCGAAGAGATCACCGGGTTTCCCGCGGCGGCGAGCAGTGACCCCCTCCCGGGGTCCGACGCCGACACGCGACCCCAGCCGCTGACGCTGGCCTCGGTGAGCCGCGACCACCGCCGCCTGCACCTGGTCGACGCGGGTGGCCGGGAGTTCACGATCGAGGTCGACGACCACCTTCTAGCCGCCGTGGGCGGCGCGAGCGGCCGCACCCTGACGAGCAGCGCCCCAGCATCCGGCCGGTTGGAGATCACCGTGGACAACAAGACGGACAGCACCCTGCGCCCCCGCGACATCCAGGCCCGGATCCGGGCCGGCGAGAGCCCGGAGTCCGTCGCCGACGCCGCACACACCACGGTCGAGCGGATCATGCCGTACGCCGCGCCGGTGCTCGCCGAGCGCGAGCACGTCGCCGAGCGGGCCCAGAAGTCCTCGGTACGCCGCCGCGGCACCGAGTCCGGCTCGACCGCACGCACCCTGGGCGACGCGGTGGCCGCGCACCTGCGCGCGATCGACCTCGAGCCCGAGGTCGTCGAGTGGGACGCCTGGCGTCGCAACGACGGACGTTGGAGCCTGGTCGCGCTCTACTCCACCCCGGCCCGCTCCGGCACCGCCGAGCTGACCTACGACCTCCGCGGCAACTTCGTCGTCCTCGACAACGACGACGCCCGCTGGCTCGTGGGCGACCAGCTGAGCAGCCCTGTCCCGAGTAGTCCTGTCCCGAGCAGCCCTGTCAGCACGCCGGTGCCGGCCGCGCAGGAGCCCGTCCGCGACGACCTGCAGCAGGCCCGCCAGCGCCGCCTCTCCCCGGTCACCACCGACGAGCAGCTGCCGCTGGGTCCGGACGTCATCGACCCCATCGCGGAGCAGCCCCTCGAGGCCTACCTCGACGACGAGGCGCCCACCGCGGAGCAGCCGCGCGTCGAGGACGCCTCCGTCGAGGAGCCGGCCCGCCGGGCCGAGCCGCCGGCGGCGCGGGAGCCGAAGGTCGAGCAGCCTGCGCAGGACGAGCCCGCTGCGCGGCGTCCGGTCACGAAGAAGCGCGGACGTGCCTCGGTCCCGAGCTGGGACGAGATCATGTTCGGCGGCGGCTCCTCCGACCCGGCCTGAGCACTCGAGCGCTCAGTCGAACGGCAGCGGCTCGCTGACCATCGACACGGCCTTCGCGCGCGCTGCGGTGAGCAGCCGGCGGTGGTGCTGGCGGCAGAGCACCTCGTAGGAGACCACGGCCGGCCGGTCCGCCGCGGGCGTCAGGTCGTCGGTGTCGCCGACGACGATGACCTCGCCCTCGGTGACCATGATCCCGTCCTCGACGCGAGCGTTGTGGGTGGCCCGCTTGCCGCACCAGCACAGCGCCTCCACCTGCAGCACCTGGGTCGAGTCGGCCAGCTCGACCAGCCGCGCGGAGCCCTCGAAGAGGCGCGTGCGGAAGTCGGTGAGGATGCCGAAGCAGAAGACGTCGATCTGCAGCTCGTCGACGATCTTGGCCAGGTCCTCGACCTGGCTGGCGGTGTAGAACTGGGCCTCGTCGCAGATGAAGTAGTCGATCCGGGCGCCCTTGGTGAGCGCCTCGACGGTGTAGTGCCAGAAGTCGAACCCGGCCTCCACCTCGATGGCGTCGTGGGTCAGGCCCAGCCGGCTCGAGACCAGCGCGGACCCGGCGCGGTCGTGGGCGGTGAAGATCCGGCCGACCCGGCCACGAGCGGCGTGGTTGTGGTTGGTCTGCAGGGCGAGGGTCGACTTACCGGAGTCCATCGGGCCCGTGTAGAAGCGCAGTTCAGCCACAAGCGGGAATCCTCCCATGCCGGCGCGGGTCAGCCGACCAGGACCGGGATGAGCATCTCGTCGGGGGTGAGCGACCCGTGCAGGCCGACCAGGGTCTTCTCGTAGGGGAAGTCGACGGTGGACACGACGGCGTGGTCGCCGCGGGAGGCGACGATGACGTCACCGAGCCTCGGGAGTACGCCGGCGGCGACCGGCCCGAACCAGCCCCGCCCCACGGCCTCCTCGCGGGTCATCACCTCGGCGCGCTCCCCGAGCACCGCGGTCCACGTGGCACACACGTCCTCGACCGCACCGCGCTGGCAGTACAGGTGGCGGAACCGGGCCTCGCCGCCCAGCAGGGCGAGCCCGTCGCGCAGCTCGGCCTGCTCGTCGACGTCGGTGCGGGCGGCGTCGGGTGAGTCGATCATGCCGTGGTCGGCGACGACGACCAGCCGCACGTCGGCGGGCAGCGCCTCGCGGAGCTGCTCGGCCTCGGCGTCGATCATCGACAGCTGCTGCAGCCACGGGGCGGAGGCCACCCCGTGCTTGTGGCCGGTCCAGTCGAGGTCGCCGTCGTAGAGGTAGGTCAGCGAGGGGCTCTCGCGGGAGGCGACCACGGCGGCCGCGATCCGCTCGCCGACCCGGTCGGCGCCGACGAAGTCCGCACCCCGGTGAGCGGCGATGGTGAGGCCGGAGCCCTGGAACTCGCGCTTGTTCACCAGCGTCACCGACACCCCGCGCTTGCGGAGAGCCTGGAAGGCGGTGTCGTGCGGCTGCCACTGGTAGGGGTCGACGTCCTTGCTCCACTGCAGCGCGTTGAGCAGCGACTCGGTGCCCGGGATCCGGCTGGTGTAGCCGACCAGGCCGTGCGCGCCGGGCGGCAGGCCGGTGCCGAGCGAGGTGAGGCTGGTGGCGGTCGTCGACGGCACCCCGGCCGTGGCGGGCGGCTCGGTGAGCAACGAGGACAGGAACGGCGCGGCATGCGCGTAGCGGCGCAGCAGGTTGGCGCCCATCCCGTCGACCAGGAAGACCACGTAGGCCGGCGCCTCGGGCAGCACCAGCCCGGCGGGCGGGGCGCCGTCGAGCGCCACCCCCAGTGCGCAGCCGACGGCCGGCACGACGTCGCCGAGCGAGCGGTCGGCGTACGCCGGCTGGACGAAGCCGTCGGCGCCCACCGCGTCGGTGCTCACGCGGTGTGGGTGCGCGCGGACAGGGACTCGGCGAAGGCCAACAGCCGGGCGACCATGTCGGGCCCCTCGGCGGCGGCGGAGACCCGCAGGCTGAAGTCGTCGGAGGACAGCACCCCGGTGTAACCGTGGTCGGCCTCGCAGTCGGGGTCGGAGCAGCCCGCCGGCTCGAGATCCACCCGGGCGACGGCACCCCAGCCGATGGTGAGCACAGCCTCGGCCGGCGCCGACGTGCCGGAGCTCGGGTTGGCGATCATCCGGGTGACCACGACGGACTTCACCGCCGAGAGCCGGACGGCCTCGGTGGAGGTCGAGGTGTAGGGCTCAGGAAGCAGGTCGTCGCCGGGGTGCTCGTCGGTGTGGGCCAGGATCAGCCGGGTCGGCGTGAGGACGAGCACCGAGAGGTGGCGGCGCACCTCGTCGTGCTCGAACGTCGGCTCGTGGTGGACGAAGAACGACACCACCTGCTCACCGGAGACGGCTGCCGAGACGCCGTCGGCCACCACGTCGGGGTAGTAGCCGGTCTTCTCGATCGCCTCGCGCAGCTCGCGCGCGTGGTCGAGGTCGTCGGTGCGGGTGAAGCTCATGACGGCCAGTCTGTCACGCAGGCGGCCAGGTGCTACTGCGGGATCGTGTCGCCCGGCGGCGTGAGCAGCCGGCGGACGAACCAGTCCGAGCGCCGGTCGGCCACCGGCTCCACCTTGGCCGTGGCGGTCAGCACGCTGGCGCCGTGCGGCCCTGCCAGCACCAGGCTGAGGTCGAGAGCGCTCAGCTGCGGCACGTCGTTCTGCAGGGCGGCGACCCGGCGGATGAGCCGCTCGACCTCGGCGACGTCGACGACCTCGCTGCCGCGGTAGCCGAAGAGCATGGGTGCGGCCTTGACCTCGCGGACCATGGCGGCAGCGTCACGCTGCGACAGGGGCGGGATCCGGTAGGACCGGTCCCCCACCAGCTCGCTGAGCGGGCCCGAGATGCCGAAGGAGACGACCGGCCCGAAGAGGGGGTCCTCGATGCTGCGCACGGTGATCGGCACGCCCGGCGGGGCGACCTTCTGCACGACGAACCGGGCGTCGGCCGGGTCACCGACGGTCGCGGTCAGCGTGCGCCACGCCTCGCGCAGCTCGACCGGCCCGCGGATGTTGCGCACCACGTGGGCCTGGTCAGGGCGCTCGCGCAGGTGCTCGGCGGTCGCCTTGAGCACCACGTCCCAGCCGAGGTCCTCGGCGGACCGCTGCGCCTCCTCCAGCGACTCGACCGCGACGGTCGGCCAGACCTCGATGCCGTACGCCGCCAGCAGCTGCGCCAGCTCGTCGCGGTTCAGCTCACCGCCACCCGGCCGTGCGGCCAGCGCACGGTGGACCAAGGTGCGCGCCGCCAGCACGTCCCCTCGGTCGTCCTCGGGCGCGGGCCCGTCGGGGGTGCGGAGCCAGACGGCGTACTCGACGACCTTGGCCAACGCGCGCACCGCGCTCTCCACCGAGGAATAGGACGGGACCGAGCCACGACCGGCGGTGGAGCCGGCCACGTCGGGCACGCGCAGGAGCTCGGGGATGCCCTCCGCGCCGAGGAACGAGGCCAGCAGCGGCTTGTCGGACTGCTCCCCCACCGCGGCGAGCACGTTGGCGACGTCCTCCCCGGAGACGCTGAGCGGCGGGATGTAGACCGCCACGACGGCGTCGACCTCGGGGTCGTCGATCGCGGAGTCGAGCGCGTCCTCGAACTCCTCGGCGGTCGGCTCGGTCGGCAGGGCGATCTGCTTGTTGACCACCAAGCCGACGCTGGCGGCCGCGTCGGCGGCGAGCAGGCCCAGGGCGTCGGAGTTGCCGACGATCGCGACGCGGCGCCCGCGCGGCAGCGGCTGGTGAGCGAGCAGCTGGGCGACGTCGAACATGTCCTCGAGGGTGTCGACCTGGATCACCCCAGCCTGCCGGAACATCGCGTCGACCGCCTGCGGAGGTGCGGCGATCTTGCGCACCGCGTGCCCCATCGGCACACCCTGGGTGGTGCGGCCGGAGCGGACCGCCACGATCGGCTTGCGCTGGCTGACCCGGCGGGCGATCCGGGAGAACTTGCGGGGGTTACCGAGCGACTCGAGGTACATCATGACGACCTCGGTCGACTCGTCCTCCTCCCAGTACTGCAGCAGGTCGTTGCCGGAGACGTCCGCACGGTTGCCGGCACTCACGAAGGTGGACAGGCCCAGGCCCCGGTTCTTGACCTTCTCCAGGATCGCCGAGCCCAGCGCACCGGACTGGCAGAAGAATCCGGCGCGGCCGCGCGGCGGCATGACCGGCGCGAGGCTGGCGTTGATCCGGACGTTCGGGTCGGTGTTGACGATGCCGAGGGCGTTGGGCCCGATCAGGCGCAGACCGTAGGAGCGGCTCAGTCCGACGAGGCGGCGCTGGCGCTGCCGGCCCTCCTCGCCGGTCTCGGCGAAGCCGCTGGAGATGACGACGAGGCCGTGGACGCCCTTGGCGGCGCAGTCGAGCACGACGTCCTGCACGGCCTCGGCCGGCACGGCGACCACCGCGACGTCGACCTCGTCCGGGATCTCGTTGACGCTCTTGTAGGCCGGCATGCCGCTCACGGCCGCCGTGTTGGGGTTGACCACGTAGAGCCGGCCGGTGAAGTCGCCGGTGACGAGGTTGCGCACCAGCACCCGGCCGATCGTCTCCTGCCGGCGGCTCGCCCCGATGACGGCGACGGAGCGCGGGTTGAAGAAGCGGTGGATCGAGCGTGCCTCGGCCTCGTGCTCGCGGCCGAGCATGACGCCGATCGCGGTCTCGGTGGGCTCGATGGGGAACTCCAGCGAGACCACGCCGTCCTCGTAGCCGCTGGTCACCTTGTAGCCGGCGTCGCGGAAGGTCTGGATCATCCGGACGTTGTCGGGCAGCACCTCGGCGACGAACCGATCGACTCCGCGTTCCCGGCCCGCCTGGGCCAGGTGCTCGAGCAGGATCTGCGCGATGCCGCGGCCCTGGTGGCGGTCCTCGACCAGGAAGGCGACCTCGGCCTCCCCGGGCTCGACCACGTCGTAGCGGCCGATCGCGATCATCTGCCCCTGCAGGGTCAGCACGAAGGCGACCCGGTCGACGTAGTCGACGTGGGTGAAGCGGGTGACGTCGCGGTCGGAGAGCCGCGGCATCGGGCTGAAGAACCGGTAGTACTTCGACTCGTCCGACACCCGGTCGTAGAACTCCAGCAGGAGCTCGCGGTCGTCGGGCCGCACGGGGCGGATGTGCGCGGTACGGCCGTCCCGCAGGAGGACGTCGGCCTCCCAGTGCTCCGGGGGTGCGGGGATGTCGGCCTGGGTCACGCCGCAAGGCTAGCGGGACTGCAGCTGCGAGCAATCCGGTTCGGGCGCCGGTGCCGAACCACCCCCATGGCACACAGGCTCCTCTGGCCCATCTTCGGCGTGATCGCGGCGGCGGTCGGCATGGCGGTCGCCCATGCCGTGGCCGCGGCGGTCGACATCAGCACCTCACCGGTCCTCTCGGTCGGCTCGGCGGTCATCGACCTGACCCCGACACCCGCCAAGGAATGGGCGATCCGCACGTTCGGGACCAAGGACAAGGCCGTGCTGGTCGGCTCGGTGCTCGTGGCGGCGACGCTGCTCAGCGCGACGGCCGGCCTGGCCGCCAGACGTCGGCTCCGCTACGGCCTGGCGATCCTGGGCGCGCTCGTCGGCGCGGCAGCCGTCGCGGTCGCGGTGCGCCCCGCCGCCGCGCCGGCCGACCTGGTGCCCAGCCTCACCGGCGCTGTCGTCGCACTGGGCGCTCTCACCGTGCTCGCCCGTGCCCGCGCCGCCGATCAGCGCGCGGGCGGCCGGCGGGGAGTGCTGATCGCGGCGCTCGCGCTCAGCGTGGTGGGCGTGTCGTCCGCCGGCACCGGTCGGCTCCTCACCCGGCTACGGCTGCGCCAGGACCAGGTCGACCTGCCGGCGGCGACCGACCCGGCTCCGGTGCTGCCCCGCGGCCTCGACGACCAGGTCCCCGACGTCACACCCTTCCGGACCGCGAACCGAGACTTCTACCGCGTCGACACCCGGCTCGACGTCCCGATCCTCGGGGTCGACGACTGGACCCTCACCATCGACGGCGACGTGGAGCGGACCGTCGTGCTGAGGTTCGACGACCTGCTTCGGATGCCCATGATCGAGCGGGACATCACGCTGACCTGCGTCTCGAACAGCGTCGGCGGCCCCTACGTCGGAGCGGCCCGCTGGCTGGGCGTCCGGTTGACCGACGTCCTCGCGCTCGCCGGTGTGGGTTCACGAGCCGATCAGCTGCTCTCCACCGACTTCGACGGCATGACCATCAGCACGCCGCTCGCGCTCGCGACGGACGGGCGAGACGCGCTGGTGTGTGTGGGGATGAACGGCGTCCAGCTGCCGCGGGAGCACGGTTTCCCGGTCCGGATGGTGGTCCCCGGCCTGTACGGCTTCATCAGTGCGACGAAGTGGCTCACCCGCCTGACCTTGACGTCCTACGCCGAGCAGGAGGCCTACTGGACCCGCCGAGGCTGGGCCACCGATGCGCCGATCAAGGCCTCGGCACGCATCGACACCCCACGTGGCCTCGCGCGGCTCGACCCCGGTGAGGTCGTGATCGGCGGGGTGGCCTGGGCGCAGGCCGACGGAGGCGTTGCGGGCGTGCAGGTCCGGGTGGACGGCGGACCGTGGCAGGACGCTCACCTCGGACCGGACGGCGGCAACGCCTACTGGCGTCAGTGGTTCCACCGCTGGGATGCCGGGCCCGGGTCCCACACCCTCGCCGCGCGGGCCATCGACGGTGCCGGACGCCCCCAGACGGCCGTGCGGGCCGAGCCGTTCCCGGCCGGTGCGAGCGGCATCCACCAGCTCTTCGTCGACGTCGGCTGAAGAACCCGACCCATCCGATCCGCATCCGGCTTCGAATCACTTTCAACCAACTACACGCCACACGGAAGGCACGTCATGAAGCTCAACTCGCTCCAGCGCTCCACTGCCATCGCATCCTCCGCCCTGATCCTCTCGGCCGCCCTGGCCGCCTGCAGCGGCGGCGAGGAGGAGCCGATGAGTGGCAGCGCCGCTCCCGTCGAGGCCTCGGCAGACGCCTCCGACGCGTCCTCGGACGCCGGCGCCGCCGCGCAGACCTTCGGACCGGGATGCGCGAGCGTGCCGACCTCCGGTGCCGGCTCGTTCGACGGGATGGTCAAGGACCCGGTGGCGACCGCAGCCAGCAACAACCCGCTGCTCACCACGCTGGTCTCGGCCGTCGGCGCCGTCGAGGGCCTCGGCGACACCCTCAACTCGCAGTCGGCACTGACCGTCTTCGCCCCCTACGACCCCGCCTTCGCCGAGATCCCGACCGCTGACCTGGACGCGTTGGTCCAGGGCGGCATGGAGCAGGGCCAGGACAGCACCCTCTACACGATCCTGGCCCACCACGTGCTGCCCACGAACGCCGACTCCGACGCGGTCGGCGGCGAGCAGGAGACCCTCGCGGGCGACATGCTGACCGTCGAGGGCGATGCCGAGAGCGGCATGACCGTGTCGGACGGGACCGTTACGGCAACCGTGCTGTGCGGCAACATCCCGACCGCGAACGCGACGGTCTACGTCATCGACAAGGTCCTCACCGGGGTCAAGTGACACCACCTCCTCGTGAGACCGCAGAAGGATCCGAGATGGAACCACGCGAGACCGAGCGTGCCGGCGCCGCCTTCGGGGCGGTGCCGGCCGCCGGCTCTTCGGACGCCACGGAGCCCGACCTCCCCCAGCGGCTGCGTCTGTGCGCGCGCGGTGATCGCGACGCGTTCGCCGAGGTCTACGACGCCACGGCAGGGCGGGTCTACGGGCTGGTGCTCCGGGTCGTGCGCGACCCCGCCCAGGCGCAGGAGGTCACCCAGGAGGTCTACCTCGAGCTGTGGCAGCTCGCCAGCAGGTACGACCCTGCGCGTGGGAGCGCGTTGTCCTGGATCCTGACGCTCGCCCACCGCCGAGCCGTCGACCGGGTGCGCAGCGCGGAGGCGGTCACCCGCCGCGACGCGGCGTACCAGTCCCAGAACCACCTCGTCGAGCACGACTCCACCGCCGACCTGGCGCACGCCTCCCTGGAGGCACGCCGGGTCCGGACCGCCTTGGCGGCGCTGCCCCCCATACAGCGTGAGGCCATCGAGCTGGCCTACCTGGGCGGGTATACCCATCGGGAGGTGGCCGGGCTGCTCGACCTGCCGCTCGGCACCGCCAAGACGAGGATCCGCGACGGCCTGATCCGGCTCCGCGACACGATCGGAGGAGAGAGATGAACGGTCACCGCGACGACCGCGCCAGCGAGGTCCACGCCCTGTCGGGTGCGTACGCCGTCGACGGACTCGACCAGGAGGAGCGCGAGCGCTTCGAGGAGCACCTGGGCCGCTGCCAGGCGTGCCGCGACGAGGTCGACAGCCTCCGGGAGGCCGTGGCGGCGCTGAGCGCAGGCCTGGAGGTGCAGCCACCGGTCGCCCTGCGCGAGCGGGTCCTGCAGGAGATCGGGACGGTCCGACCGCTTCCCCCGCTGCACAGCGGTGGTGCCCCGGACCGGTTCCGTGCCCGCCGCCTCTCGCTGCGCCGCTTCGGCGGCACGGGCCTGCTCGTCGCCGCCGCCCTGCTGCTGATCGGCGGCGTGGGGCTGGCGACGTGGCAGCCGTGGGCCGACCGGACCACACCCGGTCCGACGGCGGCCGAGCGCGTGCTGGACTCCCCGGACGCGGTCCGCTCCACCCAGGCCCTTCCCGGAGGCGCCAAGGCCACCGTCGTGGTCTCGCGCGAGCAGGGCCGGGCGGTACTGCTCACCGAGGACATGGCGCCGGCACCGGAGGGCAAGGTCTACGAGCTGTGGCTCCAGACGCCCGAGGGAGCCATGGTCCCGGCCGGGCTGATGCCCGACGAGGCCGACGCCACGCTCCTGCTGGAGGGGGACGCCGCGGACGCGACCGCGGTCGGCGTCACCGTCGAGCCCGACGGCGGCTCGCCCGAGCCCACGTCAGACCCGATCGCGGTGATCCCGCTCGACGGGTGACCGCCCTCCGGGGTGTTGCGAGCGGCCTCGGCGTGGCCCTGCGCTGATCTGGTGACAGCGCCAGGGAGAATGCACGCCATGGCCAGGCGCAACACTCCGGAGCTCCCCGCGGACGACTTCGAGGAGCACATCCTCGACACCGACATCAAGGACGAGATGGAGACGTCCTTCTTGGAGTACGCCTACTCCGTCATCTACTCCCGGGCGCTGCCCGATGCTCGCGACGGGCTCAAGCCGGTGCAGCGACGGATCCTCTACACGATGAACGCGATGGGCCTGCGGCCAGATCGCGGACACGTCAAGTGCGCCCGCGTCGTGGGCGAGGTGATGGGTCGGCTGCACCCGCACGGCGACGGCGCCATCTACGACGCGCTGGTGCGGATGGCCCAACCGTGGGCCATGCGGTTGCCGATGATCGACGGCCACGGCAACTTCGGGAGCCCGGACGACTCCCCCGCGGCCATGCGCTACACCGAGGCCCGGATGGCTCCCGCCGCCCTGGCGATGACGGCGTCGATCGACGAGAACACCGTCGACTTCCGCCCCAACTACGACGGGAGCGAGCAGGAGCCGGCCGTGCTCCCCTCGGCGATCCCCAACCTCATCGTCAACGGCACCACCGGCATCGCGGTCGGCATGGCCACCAACATGGCGCCGCACAACCTGGTCGAGGTGGTGGCGGCGCTGCGCGAGCTGATCAAGCGGCCCACCATGTCGACCGACGACCTGATGAAGTTCGTGCCCGGCCCCGACCTGCCCACCGGCGGCACCATCGTCGGTCTCGACGGGATCAAGGAGGCCTATGAGACGGGTCGCGGCTCGTTCAAGATCCGGGCCACCGCCCGCGTCGAGTCCTTCGGCCGCCGCAAGGGGATCGTCGTCACCGAGCTGCCCTACGGCGTCGGCACCGAGAAGATCATCGAGCGGATCAAGCAGCTGGTGCAGTCCAAGAAGATCCAGGGCATCAGCGACCTCAAGGACCTCACCGACATGGCCAACGGCACCCGCCTGGTCATCGAGGTCAAGAACGGCTTCGTACCGGAGGCGCTGCTCGAGCAGCTCTACAAGCTCACCCCGCTGGAGGACTCCTTCGGCATCAACAACGTCTGCCTGGTCGACGGCCAACCCCGCACGCTCGGGCTCAAGGAGCTGCTCGAGGTCTTCCTCGGGCACCGCTACGACGTCGTCCGCCGCCGCAGCCAGTTCCGCCGCGACAAGGCGGCCGCTGACCTCCACCTCGTCGAGGGGCTGCTGCTGGCGATCGTCGACATCGACGAGGTCATCCAGCTGATCCGGTCCTCCGAGAACGGCGCCGAGGCCAAGCAGCGGTTGATCTCGGTCTTCGACCTCACCGAGGTGCAGGCCGAGTACATCCTGGACATGGCGCTGCGCCGCCTGACCAAGTTCTCCCGCCTGGAGCTGGAGAAGCGCAAGGAAGACCTGGAGCAGACCATCGAGGGGCTCGACGCGATCCTCAACGACGAGAACCTGCTGAAGAAGGTCGTCTCCGACGAGCTCGGCGAGGTCGCCAAGACCTACGGGACCCCCCGCCGCACGGTCCTGCTGGCCAGCGCCGGCACCGCCGTCCAGGCGGCCAAGATCCAGACCGAGGTCGCCGACGACCCCTGCTTCGTGCTCCTGTCGTCGACGGGCCTGATCGCTCGCACCACCGACGCGAGCCCGGTCGGCGCCGGCGGTGACCGCACCCCGCACGACGTCATCGTCTCCGCGGTCCTCACGACCAAGCGCGGTGACATCGGCGTGGTCACCTCACGGGGGCGGCTGCTGAAGCTCGGTGTGATCGAGCTGCACGAGGTGACCGGCTCGGCCTACGAGCCGAACGTCAACGGCGGCCTGCCGCTGAGCAGCTACCTCTCCTTCGAGGCCGGGGAGCGGGCGCTCGCGCTGTGCACGCTCACCACCGACGGCCCCGGGCTGGCGCTCGGCACCAAGCTCGGCACCGTGAAGCGGGTCAACCCCGAGGTCCTCAACAAGGAGGAGTGGGAGGTGATCAACCTGGCCGAGGGCGACGAGGTCGTCGGCGCGGTCGAGCTCCGCAGCGGCACCGAGGAGCTGTGCTTCATCACCTCCGACGCCCAGCTCCTGCACTTCAACGCCGAGGGCGTCCGCCCGCAGGGCCGCAGCGCCGGCGGGATGCAGGGCATCCGGATCGCCCACGGCTCCCGCGTGGTGTTCTTCGGTGCCCTTGACCCCGAGCAGTCGGTCGTGGTCACCGCGAGCGGCTCCAGCACCGCGCTGCCCGGCACGGAGCCCGGAACGGTCAAGGTGACGCCGTTCACCGAGTATCCGGCCAAGGGCCGGGCGACCGGCGGCGTGCGCTGCCACCGCTACCTCAAGGGTGAGGACACCCTCGTCTTCGCCTGGGCCGGCGCGGCGCCCGCACGTGCGGCCGCCAACAGCGGCGCGCCCGTCGAGCTGCCGGCGGCCGACGGTCGCCGCGACGGCTCCGGCGTGCCCGTCGCCCAGCCGATCGACGCGTGCGCGGGCCCGGTCGGTGCGGTCCTGGGCGCTGTGGAAGGCTGACGGCCATGCTGCGCACCGTCGCCCTGACCCTCGGCGCTCTCCTGCTGGTCGCCGGCTGCACCGGTGACGACGGCGGCGAGGACGGCGGCTCCTCCCCCGCGGACGTGCTCACGGAGGCCAAGGCGGCACTCGACGCGACCACCGGCGTGCACTTCTCACTCACCGCGGACGAGCTGCCCGAGGACGTCACCGGGCTCATCTCCGCCGACGGTGTCCTCACCGACGCGCCGGCGTTCGAGGGCACGATCGTCGTGCGCTACCTGGGGTTCGAGCCGGAGGTGCCGGTCGTCGCGGTCGACGGCGTGGTGCACGCCCAGGTCCCGCTCACGACCGGCTGGCAGCAGATCGACCCCGCCGAGTACGGCGCACCCGACCCGGCGGCGCTGCTGGCCGACGAGGGCGGCCTGTCCGACCTGCTGCCCGCCACCACCGGGGTCGAGGAGGGCGAGCAGGTGCGCGGTGGGGCCGACAACAGCGAGATCCTGACGACCTACACCGGGACGGTGCCCGGCGAGAGCGTCGCGGGGGTCATCCCCACCGCTGAGGGCGACTTCGCGGCGACGTACACGATCAGTGACAGCGGCGAGCTGCGCGAGGCCGTGCTGACCGGCGAGTTCTACGGTGCCGGGAGAGGCGAGGTCACCTACACGGTGACGATCGACGACTACGGCACCGAGCAGGAGATCACCGCGCCGTGAGCCGGCCCCGGCTGCTGCTCGGCCTGGCGGCCGTCGCGGTGGCGTTCGCAGCGGCCGACACCTACGTGGTCGTGCTGGCGCTGCCCGACATGATGACCGGCGTCGGGCTCTCGGTGGAGCAGCTGCAGAAGGCGGCCCCGATCCTGTCCGGCTTCCTGCTGGGGTACGTCGCCATGCTGCCGCTCATCGGCCGCATCTCCGACGTGCGGGGCCGGGTGCCGGTGTTGCGCGCGGGGCTGGTCGTGTTCGCCATCGGGTCCCTGATCACCGCGCTGTGCTACGACCTGCCCTCGATGGTGACCGGCCGCTTCCTCCAGGGACTGGGCGGCGGTGCGCTCGTGCCGGCCACCCTGGCGCTGGTCGCCGACCTCTACCCCGTCGACCGGCGTGGCGTGCCGCTCGGGGTCGTCTCGGCGGTCCAGGAGATCGGCAGCGTGGCCGGCCCGCTGCTCGGTGCGGTGGTCCTCGCGGTGACCGACTGGCGCGCGATCTTCGTGCTCAACGTGCTCGTCGGCGGACTGCTCGCACTGGCGATCGGACGGGACCGCCAGTCGAACCGGTCGAACCGGGTAGCAGTCGGCGAGCCCCCGTCACGACGACCCGACTGGCTCGGCTCCGCCCTCGCGCTGCTCACCGTGCTCGCCGGCGCGCTGGTGTGCGTCGAGCCCGGCCCGATCCTGCGCGACGTCACCTGGGGCCAGCTCTTCGTGCCGGTCGTCGGCCACGGCCGGTGGCTCACTCCCCTCGGGCTGCTCACCATCGCGGCCGGCCTGGGGCTCCTCGTCCGCTGCCTGACCGCCCGGCGGCCGCTGGTCGACGTCCGCGGCTGGGCTCGCAGCGCCCGCGACGCCGACCTGCTCGGCGCGACGCTGCTGGCGGTGGCGCTGGGCGGGGTGATCCTGGCGTTCGCGACCGCCGACCCGAAGGTGGAGGTGTTCTCCCCGCAAGGCCGGTGGTACCTCCTCGCCGCCACCCTGGCCGCGGTCGCGTTCGTCGTGCACCTGGGCCGCGCCGACAACCCGCTGGTGCCCGCCGGTGCCGTGCGGCGTACTCCTGCCTGGGGCGCGGTGGTGGTGAGCTTCTTCGTCGGCGCCGCGCTGGTGGCCGCCCTCATCGACATCCCGCTCTTCGCGCGCACCACCGTCTACGCCGACAGCCAGCTGCTCGCCGCGCTCGTGCTGGTCCGCTTCCTGCTCGCGCTGCCGGTGGGCGCGGTGGCCGGTGGCCTGCTGCTCCGGCGCCTGCCTGCCGGTGTGATCACCGCCGTGGGCATGGGACTGGCCGCCGTCTCGTTCTGGCTGATGGCGCAGTGGGGTCCGGACAGCCTGGAGCACCTCGTCGCGGCGACCGTGCCGCTGGTCGTCGGTGGGTTCGGGTTCGGGCTCGCGCTGGCGCCGGTCAACGCCGCCGTGCTGGCGACCACCGACGCGGCCGTGCACGGCCTGACCAGCGCGCTCGTCGTGGTCGCCCGGATGGTCGGGATGCTGGTCGGCGTCTCCGCGCTCACCGCGCTGGGTCTGCGCAGCTACTACGCCGAGCAGGCGGACCTGCCTGCGGTACGCGAGGTCTGCGGCGGGGCCAGCCGGTGCGACGAGTTCACCGACCTGCTCCAGGTGGCGGCCATCGCCCAGGAGCAGACGGTGTTCACCGGCGCGGCCGTCGTGGCCGGCGTCGCCGCGCTGCTCGCGCTGGTGCTGTTCCGCGGTGCACCGACCCGCACTGTGGACACCGCTGACGCGGTTCGTGGGGTCCGCTAATTTCTGACCCATGGTTGCTACGGACGACTTCGCTGACCTGCTCGCCGCCAACGACACCTACGCCACCGACTTCGAGTACGGCGGCTTCGACGGTGTCGCCCGCGCCGGCGTGGCGATCGTGACCTGCATGGACAGCCGGATCGACCCGCTCGGGATGGTGGGTCTGAAGCCGGGCGACGCCAAGATCTTCCGCAACCCCGGCGGGCGGGTGACCCCGCAGGCGCTGGAGGCGCTGGTCATGGGCGCGCACCTGCTCAACGTGCAGCGCGTGCTGGTCATCCCGCACACCCGCTGCGCGGTGGCGAGCAACTCCGAGGCGGAGATCCGTGCCAAGGTGACGGCCTCGGCCGGGGTGGACGCGTCCTGGCAGCCGTTCCACGTCGTCGAGGACCAGGTGCGGGCGCTGGCCGAGGACGTCTCGAAGGTCCGCTCCCACCCGCTCATCCCCGACACCGTCAAGGTCGGCGGTTTCATCTACGACGTCGACAGCGGCCGCCTCACCCAGCACGTCTGAGGCTCGGAGCGCACCGGTCGGGGTCGGCCGGTGCTCAGCGGGGCCGCCACCGCTTCCAGACCGCGTCGGCCTCGGCGCGGGTCTTGCCGTCCCACTCCAGCCGGACGTGGCAGACGATCTCGGGCTCGCTCGCCTCACGGATCTCGGCCACCAGCGAGACGGTGTCGGTGAGCGGCGCCGGCCGCCGGTAGCGCACGTCGAGGCCCGCGGTCACGTACGGCAGCGGCACGCCGGGCAGCGCCGGCCACCCGCGGGAGTACGCCGCGTGGGTGACCGTGATCCCGCTGTGGCAGTCGAGCACGGTGGCGATGATCCCGCCGTTGAGGTAGCCCAACCCGTTGTCGTGCTCGGGCCACGGGGTGAACGACGCCACCACGGTGCCGTCGTCGGCCAGGAAGCTCTTGAGCCGCAGCCCGTCCGGGTTGGCGGGTCCGCAGCCGAAACACGCCATATGGGCGAAGTACTGGTCCTGCAGCGCCTTCTCCATGTCGATGTCGGCCCCTGCGCGCTTCACCGGACCCACTCGCCACCGGCGTAGATGTTGAGGCCGTCCTGGCGCACCATCCCGGCGAGCAGCAGGCCGTGCTCGCGGGCCAGGTCCACCGCGAGCGAGGTGGGTGCGGAGACGGCCACGATCCCGGCCACGCTGGCCGCGACGGCCTTCTGCACGATCTCGAAGGAGACCCGGCCGCTGACCACGAGCAGGTGGTCGGTGGCCGGCAGCAGGCCGTCGAGGAGCGCCCGGCCGACGACCTTGTCGACGGCGTTGTGCCGCCCGACGTCCTCGAAGGCGGCGACGAGCTCCCCGGTCGGCGTGGCGAGGGCGGCGGCGTGCACTCCTCCGGTGCGGGCGAAGGCCCGTTGGCGTTCGCGGAGCCGGTCCGGGAGCACCGCCAGCACGGAGCGCTCGACCGTCCAGTCCTCGGAGTGCGGTCGCGCCCGGCGCAGCGGCGCCAGGTCGAGCACGTCCGCCGAGCAGACGCCGCAGGCGGCGCTGGTCACGAACGCCCGCGGCCGGGGCGGAGCCACGCCGGCGCGCAGCGCGAGGTGCACGCGGTCGGTGTCGTCCTCCCGGCAGGACCGCAGCTGGACGATGTCCTGCGGACCGGTCACCCCCGACTCCACGCACAGCCATCCGGCGGCGAGCTCGAGGTCGTGTCCCGGCGTACGCATCAGGGTGGCGATGGCCGCGCCGTCGAGGGCCAGCACGAGTGGCGACTCCACGGCGAGGTCGTCGGGAGTCTGCCGGCCGCGCCGCTCGATCGCGCGGCGGGTGGTCATGACCGCCATGTCGCTCACCCTAACGCCGTGCGCCAGGGTTCTGCGGAGGCGAAGGCGGGATACCGTCACGGGTATGGCGGAGGAGCATCTGGAGGTCGAGGAGCCGGAGAAGTCGGCGGTCGGCCTGCCCGGGATCTACTGGTCGATGAAGCACGCGATGGCCGAGATGGGTCCCGCCCGGACCGCGCGGACGCTGCTGAAGATGAACCACGTCGACGGGTTCGACTGCCCTTCGTGCGCCTGGCCCGACCCCGACCGCCGCAAGGCCGCGGAGTTCTGCGAGAACGGCGCGAAGGCGGTCGCCTGGGAGGCCACCCGCAAGCGGGTCGGCCGCGAGTTCTTCACCCAGCACTCCGTGGCCGACCTGCTCGAGCACGACGACCACTGGTTGGAGAAGCAGGGCCGGCTGACCGAGCCGATGTACCTCCCGCCGGGCGGCACCCACTACGAACCCATCGGCTGGGACGACGCCTTCCGCCTCGTCGCCGACCGGCTGCGCGCGATGCCCGACCCCGACCGCGCGGTGTTCTACACCAGCGGCCGCGCCTCCAACGAGGCGGCGTTCGTCTACCAGCTCCTCGCCCGCCGGCTCGGCACCAACAACATGCCCGACTGCTCCAACATGTGCCACGAGTCGAGCGGCACCGCGCTGGTGCAGACGATCGGCGTCGGCAAGGGCACCGTCACCTATGACGACATCGCCCGGGAGTCGCGGCTCATCCTCATCGCCGGGCAGAACCCCGGCACCAACCACCCGCGGATGCTCACCGCCTTGGAGGAGGCCCGCGAGCACGGCGCGCGGATCATCTCGATCAACCCCCTCCCGGAGGCCGGGCTGGTGCGCTTCCGCAATCCCCAGACCGTGCGGGGGCTCTCCGGCGTCGGCACCAAGATCGCCGACCGGCACGTCCCGGTCCGGCTGGCCGGCGACCTCGCGCTCTTCGCCGGGCTCAACAAGGTGCTGGTCGAGCGGGACGCGGTCGACCACGACTTCATCGAGCGCTACACCGACGGGTACGCCGACGCGGCGGCCGCGTGGGCGGCGCTCGACTGGGCGACGATCGAGGCCCACAGCGGTATCAGCCGCGCCGAGATCGAGCGCCTCGCCGATGACGTCGTCGCCTCCGACCGGGTCATCGTCTGCTGGGCGATGGGGTTGACGCAGCACAAGAACGCCGTCGCCGCGATCCGCGAGATCACCAGCTTCCTGCTCCTGCGCGGCAACATCGGGCGCCCCGGGGCGGGGCCCGCGCCGATCCGCGGCCACAGCAACGTCCAGGGCGACCGGACCATGGGCATCTGGGAGAAGATGCCCGACTCCTTCCTCGACGCGATCCGCGACGAGTTCGGCTTCGACCCGCCGCGCGAGCACGGCGTCGACACGGTCGGCGCCATCCGCGCGATGCGCGACGGCCTCGTCGACGTCTTCGTCGCGCTGGGCGGCAACTTCACCGTCGCCACGCCCGACACGACCGTGACCACCAAGGCGATGGAGCGGGTCGGTCTGTCGGTCGGGATCGCGACGAAGCTCAACCGCTCGCACCTGCACCATGGCCGGGAGGCGCTGATCCTGCCGTGCCTGGGGCGCACCGAGCGTGACATCACCGACGTCGGCGAGCAGTTCGTGACGGTCGAGGACTCCATGAGCATGGTGCACGCCTCGCGGGGCAACCTGCGGCCCGGCTCCGAGCAGCTGCGCAGCGAGGTGCAGATCGTGTGCGGCATCGCCGACGCGCTCTTCGGCAGCGAGGAGATCGACTGGCGTGGGATGAGTCAGGACTACGAGCGCATCCGCCGCCACATCAGCCACGTCGTGCCCGGCTTCCACGCCTTCGCCGAGCGCGTCCAGCGCCCCGGCGGGTTCCAGCTGCCCAGCCCGCCCCGCGACTCCTTGGAGTTCCCGACCCACACCGGCAAGGCCAACTTCTACGTCAACGACCTGGTCACCGTGGAGGTGCCGGAGGGTCATCTGCTGCTGCAGACGATCCGCTCGCACGACCAGTTCAACACCACGGTCTACGGGTACGACGACCGCTACCGGGGCATCACCGGCGGCCGTCACGTCGTGTTCGTCAACCCCGGCGATCTGCGCGCACTCGGCATCGCCGACGGCGACCTGGTCGACCTGGTCTCCGTCTGGGACGACGGCGAGCGCCGCCTGCGCGGGATGCGCGTGGTCAGCTACCCGACCACGCCGGGCTGCGCGGCGGCGTACTTCCCGGAGACCAACGTGCTCGTGCCGCTGGACTCGGTCGCCGACCACTCCAACACGCCCACCTCGAAGTCGATCGTCGTCCGTCTGGAGCCCGCCACCGCCGGGGGCGGCGGCCAGGTGCCGGCCGACGCGTCCTCCCACGCGGAGGCGACCATCTCCGGCTGACCGGCCGGTCCCTTCAGCGGCCGACCGACCCTGGTCCGG
>JAPSKJ010000244.1 GCA_031177735.1 Nocardioides sp. | reverse complement strand
GTCGAGATCGCCGGCGTGCGCGGGATGTAGAGCACCTCGCAGATGTCCTTGAACTCGTCGAACCTGCCCGCCCAGTCGTCGCCCATCACCAGCACGTCGGCGCCGTGCTTCTCGATGTAGTGGCGCTTGAGCTCCAGGCTCTCCTCGAGGAACACCTCGTCGACGTAGCGCAGCGCGGCCACGATCGCCATCCGCTCGCCCTCGGAGAAGACCGGCAGCCGGTCCTTCTTGCGCTGGTTGAGCGCGTCGGCCGAGACCCCGACGACCAGTCGGTCGCCGAGCGCGGCGGCGCGCTCGATCATCCGCAAGTGTCCGAGGTGGAAGACGTCGAACGTTCCGAAGGTGATGACCGTGCGCGACATGCGAGGGATTGTTCCACCTGACCACCGGCCCGACAGAATCGCTTCCGTGACGACGGTAGGGATGATCACGGCTGACCCGGCGGGCGACGAGCAGCGCCGGCACGCGCTGCGGCGGATGCGGACGGTCGCGCTCGCGCTGCTGGTGCTCGCCGCGATCGTGTACGTCGCCACGCTCGGCCACGGCGGCGCCCTCGGCTTCGTCAACGCCGCCGCCGAGGCGTCGATGGTGGGTGCGATCGCGGACTGGTTCGCGGTCACCGCGCTGTTCCGCCACCCGCTCGGCCTGCCCATCCCGCACACGGCGCTGATCCCCAAGCGCAAGGACGAGCTCGGCCGCGGCCTGGAGGAGTTCGTCGGCGAGAACTTCATGCAGGAGGCGATCATCCGCGACCGGATCGCGGTGTCGACCGTCTCGCTGCGGGTCGCCCGGTGGCTGGTGGTGCCCGCCAACGCCCGCCGTGTGGTCGACGAGCTGGCCGTGGTCTCCGCGCACGCCCTCGGGCGGGTGCGCGACGACCACATCGCGAGCCTGGTCAACGACGCCCTGGTGCCACGCTTCCGGGAGGAGCCGATCGCGCCGCTGCTCGGCGGCATCCTCTCCGAGGCGCTCGAGGACGACCTCCACCACGGGCTGGTCGACCTGGCCCTCAGTGAGCTGCACGAGTGGCTGGTGGACAACCCGGACACGGTGACCGAGGTGCTGGGGGAGCGGGCACCGTGGTGGACCCCGCCCGCCCTCAACGACCGGGTGGTCGCCCGCATCCACGTCGAGCTGGTGCGCTGGGTCGGCGACATCCGCGACAACCCGCACCACCGTGCCCGCGCCGCGCTGGACTCCTTGCTGCTCTCGCTCGCCCGCGACCTGGTCAGCGACCCGGAGACCCAGGAGCGAGCCGAGCGGTTCAAGAACCGCGTGCTCGACTCCCCGCAGGTGCTCGCCTCGAGCATCTCGCTGTGGAACGCGCTGCGCCGCGCGCTGACCACGTCCCTGCGCGATCCGCAGGGGGTGGTCCGCGAGCGGATGCTGGCCGAGCTCGACACCTTCGCGCAGCGGCTGCTGGTCGACGAGCGGCTGCGGGCCCGGATCGACGGGTTGGTCGCCGACGCGGCGGTCTTCGTGGTGGAGCGCTACGGCGCGGAGGTCACCGCGGTCATCACCCACACCATCGAGCGGTGGGACGGCCGCCAGGCCGCCGAGCGCATCGAGCTGCACGTGGGACGAGACCTGCAGTTCATCCGGATCAACGGCACCATCGTGGGCGGCCTGGTGGGCCTGCTGATCCACGCGGTGAGCGTGGTGCTTCACTGATGGGCATGCAGCCCGCAGAGCCGATGGACGTCCCGATCCGCGACGAGTCGATCCGGCTCGGGCAGTTCCTGAAGCTGGCCAACCTGGTCGAGTCGGGCGCTGATGCCAAGCCGGTCATCCAGGACGGTCTGGTCCGGGTCAACGGTGAGGTCGAGACCCGCCGCGGCCGGCAGCTCGCCCTGGGAGACGTCGTCACGCTGGGCAACCAGAGCGCCCGTGTCGTCGACGAGGCGTCGTACGACGACGGGCTGCCCTGGTAGCCCGCGCTGGGTCGGTCGAGGTCAGCTGACGCCGAGCAGGTCGACGACGAAGATCAGGGTCTCGCCGGGCTTGATCACGCCGCCCGCGCCGCGGTCGCCGTAGCCCAGGTGCGGCGGGATGACCAGCTGACGGCGGCCGCCGACCTTCATGCCCTGCACGCCGGTGTCCCAGCCGGAGATGACCTGGCCCACCCCGAGGCGGAAGCGCAGCGGCTCGCCGCGGTTGTACGACGCGTCGAACTCCTCACCCGTGCTGTGGGCGACGCCCACGTAGTGCACCGAGACGGTGCTCCCGGCGGTCGCCTCCGGGCCCTCGCCGACGGCGAGGTCGGTGATGACGAGGTCGGTGGGCGGGGTCGGGTCGACGAAGTCGATCTCAGGCTTCTCACTCATCGGGCCAGCCTACGCGCCGGCCCGGAGCACCGGAGCACCGCCGGAGCTGCCCCTCACCACGACGGCGGGCAGGTGCCGTCGGCGGGCACCGGACCGTCGAGGTGGCCCGCGGCGCGGGCGTCGCCGAGGTTCCACTCCAGCCAGCCTCGGTCGTCGCTCCGGTGCCCGGCCAGCGCACAGGCCTCCAGGTCGGCCGGCAGCCGGTCGACCAGCGCGGGCACGGCGTCGTCGGAGAGCGTGCGCAGGTAGGCCCAGTCGACCCGGCCGGTCTCGGCGTAGCGGTCCAGGTTGTGCTCGGCGACCCAGGCGTCGGGGTTGACGGCGGCCAGCCCCAGCAGCGCGACCGCACCGCTCACCGCGGCGAACCGCGGCAGCCATGCCGCCCGCAGCGTCACGCCCGCCGCCACGACGGCCAGCACGAGCAGGCCGAGCCACCCCTCGAAGACGTCGACCAGCAGTCGCATCCGGGTGAAGCCGTAGGCCTCCTGGTAGACGTGCATCCGGTAGAGCGCCGAGGCCACCACCACGAGCGTCTGCGCGCACAGCAGGCCCAACGACACCCGCAGCACGTGACGGTCGGCGGCGGTCTCCCGCGGCGCCTTCCGGGCGGCCGCCCAGATCACCAGCAGGGTCAGCACGGTCGCCACCGTGAGCTGCCCGAACCCCTGGTGGACGTACTCGGCGTAGGTCAGTCCCGTGGTCCGGCGCAGGTAGTCGTGGCCGCCGAAGACGACGGTGGCCTGTGCCACCAGGAAGGCCGCGAAGACCGCGTTGACCACGACGACCGGCGCGAGCCACTCGAAGCGGTGCTGGACCGGCCGGGAGCCGGCGGAGGTCCGCTCCACGCGCGGCGGGTTGAGGGCGAGGTAGGCCGCGGCGAGGACGGTGCCGCCCACCGCGACGGACACGAACGCGCGGGCGACGAAGACGTCGATGGACACCTCCGGCAGCACGGCGTCGACCCACTCCGCGAGCAGCGCGTCCGCGGAGGCGAACAGCAGCCCGAAGACGACCAGCCCGAGCAGCGACCACACCACGGTGCGCAGCAGCGCGGCCCCCGCTCCCAGGCCGGTGAGCACCGCGAGCGTGCGGCCGAGCCAGGGCAGTCCCCGCAGGCCGGCCAGCGGCCAGGCCAGCCCGGAGAGCACGAAGCCCGACAGCGTCCGCGCCCGGGTCACGCCGCACACGCACAGGGCCGCACCGGCGAGCAGGCACAGCACGACGATCCACTCCGCCTCGCGCACGATCGTCGTCGAGGCGAGCAGGGCGCACAGGGCCGCGCAGGTCAGCGTCCACGGGTCACGCCGATGTGCGCTGGCACCCAGCACCACCGCACCGGCCGCCAGCAGGACCGCGAACGTGCCGAGCCCCATCGCGTGCTCGGGCAGCACCACCCCGCCGAGCACGCCGGTGGCCACCGCGCCGAGCAGCACGGGCAGGCGGCCCGGCAGACCGCGCTCGGGCCAGAAGCCACCGAAGAGGTCGGCGACCAGCGGCGTCGGCGCGACCGGCTGCGGGTCGGCCTCGGCGTGCGGTGCTGCACCGGCCAGCGGGATCGGCGGCGGCGTCCGCGACGCGGTCGGCGATGGCACCGCCACCGGAGCGGGGCGATCCGACGGCTCCAACGGCAGGTCGACGCGCACCCGCGCCCCGACACCACCCGTGTCGGGAGCCGGGTCGACGAAGCGGATCGAGCCGCGGTGCAGGTCGGTGACCCACCGGGCGATGGCGAGCCCGAGACCGGTCCCACCACCGCCGTCGGTGCTGCTCAGCGTGCCGAACGGCTCGAAGACGCGGTCGCGGTCGGCCGGCGCGACGCCGGGCCCCTGGTCGTGCACCTCGAGGGTGTAGCGGTCGCCCGCGCGCGCCGCGGTGACGAGCACCCGGCCACCCGAGGGACTGTGCCGGGAGGCGTTGTCGAGCAGGTTGGCGACCAGCTGGTGCAGTCGCGCCGGGTCGGCGTGGACCACGAGGTCCGG
>JAPSKJ010000243.1 GCA_031177735.1 Nocardioides sp. | reverse complement strand
GCCGTGGCGACCCTGGCGACCGTGGACGGCCTGGTCTTCGAGCTCGCCTGGTTCGACGTCGTGGGGTGGAACAGCGAGCTCGCCCGCGTGCCGGTGCTGCCCGAGGAGGCCGCCACTCCGCGCGAGTCTGCGGTGCCCGAGCTGCTGGACATGCCCTATGAGCTGCTCGACGCTGCCGTCGAGGCGGTGGCCGCCGGCCGCTCCGACCTGCTCCCGGTGCTCGCGGAGGGCCACCGGGTCACCGGCGCCGACGGCGCCGTGCTGCGAGCCGCCGAGGTCGCCGCAGCGCTCGGCGCGCTCGCGCAGGAGGCCTACGGCCGCCTGCGCGTGATGGCCGCCGGGGTCTCCGGCGGGGCGGCCGACGTGATCGGCGTGGTGTCGTGGACCTTGCTCGCCGACGGGTGGCGGGCGCTGCGCCCCCACCACACGGGTGACGGGCTGCGGGTGACCATCAGCCCGGTGGAGCCCGGCGACCTGCCGGGCGAGCTGGCACCCGTGCTGGCGGAGGTGGCCCGATGACGACACGCGACACGCGCCGGCCCGACCCGATCGCCCAGCGCACCCTGGCGGGCGAGCAGGGCGACAAGTACGACGCCATGCTGGCCCTGGCCGACGCCTTCGACGCCGTCGGCGAGGAGCTGCGCGCCCGCGCCGGACTCGCCGGCGAGATCCTGCGCGACCCCGCCGTCGCGGAGTCGGCACCCCTGTCGATCACCACCCACGGCCGCTTCGAGGACGCCCTGCGCGCGGCCACCACCGGCAAGGCGGGGCTGCTCGGCCGGTCGATCGAGCTCGACGCCGACGCGCTCGTCGTGCGCGCGACCGTGCGCACCTACCGCTGGCTCGACGAGCTCCAGCAGGCTGCCTACTCCACGCTCGGATCGATCGCCGGGCGGGCGATCGGCTACCTCGCCCCGGAGGTGGCTCTCGGCGGCTCGATCGTGACCGCGGGGCTGATCGAGACCGACGCGATCGACCGCGACGAGGTCGCGGAGTTCCTCGGCGAGCTGGCCGAGGAGCACCCCGAGCTGATGGAGCACGTCGCCTCCGGCGGTCTGCTCGAGAGCCTGCAGCTGCGGGCGCTGCTCACCCCGGGCATGCCGCAGGGTGACGACGCCCAGCTGGTCGCCTCCGCGGGCCTGCGAGCGATGGACCTCGGGGTGTTCCCCGCCGACCTGGGCGCCGCCTTGCGCGACGTCGCCGGCGAGCTCATCGACGAGCCGGCAGAGGCCGAGCCCGCCGTCGAGGTCGACCGGCAGCAGCACCCGCCCCGCGGACTGGCCGAGCTGATGTCCGCGCTGGAGTCGGTCACCACCTCGGTGACCGTGCGGCTCGCGGCGCCGGGCCGCTACATCGCCTACCTGCCCGGCCCCTCCCGCAGCCGCGCCGGTGGACGGCTGCGGCTGGTGAACGGCGACCTGACGGCGTACACCGAGGAGGCCGCGCAGGCGATCGAGGCGGCCGTCGAGCCGGGCGCCAAGGTGATGTTGGTCGGCTCCGCCGCCGGTGGCGCCACGGCCGCCGAGCTCGCCGCCCAGCACCCGGAGAGCTTCGAGGTCGAGCAGGTCGTCACGGCCGGCTCCCCCTCCGCCCACGTGCCGCGCATCCCGGAGTCGACCCGGATGCTGTCGCTGGAGGACCGCAGCGACCCGGTCGCCCTGCTGGGCTCGCTGGTCAACGCCGCCGACGACCGGCGGGTCACCGTGGTCTTCGACGCCGACGGCGCGGCACAGCACGAGAGCCGGTACGTCGCCGGCGGCCGCGCCGCGGACTCCGCTGCGGCGGCGGGCGCTGCGGAGCTCAAGGCCGAGATCGACCGGCTGCGGGAGCTGGGCTACCTGCAGTGACGCGCGGCGGCACCGCCTCCCACGCGGCGTCCGGGTCGGCTCACCGCGCCACGTCGTGGACGAACTGCCCGAGCTGGGTCAGGTTGCGGCACTCGCTCATCGGCACGACCGCGGCGTAGCGGGAGGCCACCGAGTCACCGGTGTCCCACTGTCGACGGTGCTCGGGGTTGAGCCACCACGACCGGCGCGACCGGCCGGCCAGCTGGCGCAGGGTCGCGACGTTGCTGTCGCTGTAGTTGCTGCGCGCGTCACCGAGGATGAGCAGCGACGACCTCGGCCCGAGGGCGTCGAGGTGGCGCTCGGCGAAGACGTCGAAGGCGCGACCGTAGTTGGTGCGTCCGAACCGTGCGGCGTGCGCCGAGGCGGCGGCGAGCTCGGTCATCGTGTCGGCCAGGTCGGCCCCAGGCCGGAAGTAGCCGGTCACCTCGTGCACGTCGTCGACGAACGTGAACGCACGCACCCCGCCGAAGGCCTCGCGCAGCGCGAAGACGAGCATCAGCGTGAACTGCGCGAAGTTGGCGACCGACCCGCTCACGTCGCACAGCACGACCAGCTCGGTGCGATGCGGCCGCTTGGGCCGGTGGTAGGTGGCGACCGGGACACCGCCGGTGCTCATCGAGGCCCGGACGGTACGCCGGAAGTCGAGCGGCCCGCGGCGCCGCGAGTGGTGCTCCTGGGTGAGCCGGGTGGCCAGCCGCCGCGCGAGCGGGTAGATCTCGCGGCGCATCTCCTCCAGGTCGGCCCGCCGCGCAGAGAGGAAGTCGAGCCGCTCCACGCTCGGGCGCAGCGTCACGGTGGCGACGTGGTCCGGACCCTTCTCCTCCGCGATGCGGCGGCGCGCGTCGGACTCGACCAGGCCGGTGAACGCGCCGATCCGGCGGTTGGCCGCGCGCTCGGCCTCCTCCTCGCCCCAGCCGGCGACCCGGAGGCCGTCGATGAGCCGGCCGACCAGCTCGCCGGGGGCCACCCGGCGCAGCGCCGTGTAGGACGACCACGACGAGAGCCCGGGCCCGCGGCCGGGCATCGCGCCGAACCGGCCGACCGCCTCGGCCGCCAGCCGGCGCAGCCGGTCGGCGTCGCCGGCCTCGAGCGCCTCGGCCAGCTGGTCGCGGAAGTCGTTCAGCGCCTGGGGCGTGTCGCGAGGGCCGGCGGTGTCGTCGTCGGTGGTGAGATCGCCCTCGGCGCGGGCGCCCTCCCCGATCAGCCGCGGGAAGTAGAGCTCGAAGAGCGCGTCGAAGGTCGGTCGGAGGGCCTGCTTCTTGACCAGGGTGGCGGCGTAGGCGTCGCGGACCTGGGTGCGCGAGGACCAGCCCAGTGCTCCCAACGCCGTCACGGCGTCGAGGTCCTCGGCCAGGGACACCGGCAGGCCAGCGCCGCGCAGCGCCTCCAGGAAGGCGATGTGCCGGTCGAGCAGCCCGCTCACACGATCACCGACCCGTCACCGCTCGCGGCCCTCGCGCTTGTCCAGCCGCAGCTCGCGGACCGCCCGCTGGGTGTCGGAGGCGTGCTTGAGCACCACCCCGAGAGTGTCGTCGATCGCCTTGGCGTCCAGGTCGTGGATCTCCAGGGCGATCAGGGTGCGGGCCCAGTCGACCGACTCCGCGATGGAGGGCGCCTTCTTCAGCTCCAGCTCGCGCAGTCGGGCCACCACCGAGACCAGCTGGGTGGCGACCTTGTCGGGCAGGTCGGGGACCTGCGAGACGACGATCTCCCGCTCCCGCTCCGCGGTGGGGTAGTCCAGGTGCAGGTAGAGGCAGCGGCGCTTGACCGCCTCGGAGAGCTCGCGGGAGGCGTTGGAGGTGAGGATGACGAACGGGCGGCGTACGGCCTCGACGGTGCCCAGCTCCGGGATCGTCACCTGGAAGTCGGAGAGCACCTCGAGCAGCAGGCCCTCGACCTCGACGTCGGTCTTGTCGACCTCGTCGACGAGCAGCACCGTCGGGTCCTCGCGGCGGATCGCGGTGAGCAGCGGGCGGGTGAGCAGGAACTCCTCGCTGAAGATGTCGTCGTGGGCGTCGTCCCACTCGACGCCCTGACTGGCCTGGATGCGGAGCAGCTGCTTCTTGTAGTTCCACTCATACAGCGCCCGCGCCTCGTCGAGCCCCTCGTAGCACTGCAGCCGCACCAGCCCGGCGCCGGTCGCCCGGGAGACCGCCTTGGCCAGCTCGGTCTTGCCGACACCGGCCGGACCCTCCACGAGCAGCGGCTTCTCCAGCGCACCCGCGAGGTACGCCGTCGTCGCGGTCGCCTGGTCGGCCAGGTAGCCCACGGCGCCGAGGCGGGCGGTCACGTCGGCGGGCGAGGAGAACCACGGGTCGCTCATGAGCACATCCTGGCAGGCCGTCACCGCTGGGCCGGACGGTCGTTGATGGTGCGTCGGACCACCTACTGGGAAGGGCCACTGCCCCCATGCGTCCCACCCGCTGCCTGGCCCACGGGGTCACCACGGTCAAGGCGCTCGCGCTGACTGCGGTGGCCGC
>JAPSKJ010000242.1 GCA_031177735.1 Nocardioides sp. | reverse complement strand
GATCGCGTGGGCGCCGCCCTTGCCGGGCACGAAGCCGCGCAGGTCGCGCTCGCGCAGGAGGTAGGTCGCCACCCGGTCGCCCCACTCCAGCACCTTGCCGCCCGGCACGAGGGGGCGTTGGTTGTCGCGGGCGATGCAGGCGCCCAGCACCAGCACCGAGTGGGAGCGGCGGAAGACCGTGTCGGTGTCCACGTCGCCGAGCCCCACGGCCAGCCCGGTGGCCATCCCGTCGCCCAGCCCGGGCAGCAGGTCGTCGTACACGCCCCGCTGGATCCACGTGGTCAGCGTCGGCGCGGCGATCTCCGAGCGCAGACCCGGGTCGGGATCGCCCAGCATCCGGGTGAGCTCGGCGGTGAGCTCGTCGAGTGGCCGGTCCGAAGGCACGGCGAGTCCGGTCTGATGCACCTCTTGCCAGTAGTTCCCGGACACGGCGCCCATCCTAAGGTGTTCCTCGTGCCGTCCTTGACCGAGATCGTGCGCAGCCACACCGACCTCGACGAGGGCGACGTCGCGTGGCTGCAGCTGCTGCAGGCCGACTGGCAGATCGTGGCCGATCTCTCCTTCGCCGACCTGGTGCTGTGGTTGCCCGACAAGGAGGGCAAGGGCTTCTGGGCGGGCGGCCAGATGCGGCCGACGACCGGCCCGACGGCGTACGTCGACGACGTCCTCGGCACCTTCGTCCCCGCGGGCCGACGGCCGCTCCTGGACCAGGCGTACGCCGAGGGCCGGCTGGTCCGCGAGGGCGACCCGGAGTGGCGCGACGAGGTGCCGGTGCGGGTGGAGACCATCCCCGTGCGGCACCGCGGCCGGATCATCGCGCTGATCGGCCGCAACACCAACCTGCTCGGCGTGCGGACCCCCTCGCGGCTGGAGCTGACCTACCTGCAGACCGCCGCCGACCTGACCCAGATGATCGCGGGCGGCTGGTTTCCGGCCCCGGGACCCCGCAGCGACCACGCCGACACCCCGCGGGTGGGCGACGGCTTCCTGCGCGTCGACGCGCACGGGAAGGTGGAGTACGCCAGCCCGAACGCCCTGTCGGCCTACCGTCGCCTCGGTCTCTCCGGCGACCTGGCCGGCCACTCGCTCGCCGAGGTGACCCGCCGGCTGGTGCCCGCCCGGCGGCGCACCGACGAGGAGACCCTGAGCGCGGTGCTCAGCGGGCGGGCCCAGCGGGACACCGAGGTGCACAACGACGACGCCGCACTGATCGTGCGGGCCATCCCCTTGCGACCGGAAGGGGAGCACATCGGCGCGCTGGTGCTGGTCCGCGACGTCACCGACCTGCGTCGGCGCGACCGCGAGCTGGTGACCAAGGACGCGACCATCCGCGAGATCCACCACCGGGTGAAGAACAACCTGCAGACCGTCGCCGCGCTGCTGCGGCTGCAGGCGCGCCGCATCGACTCAGCGGACGCCAAGGCGGCGCTGGAGGAGGCGGTGCGGCGGGTCGGCTCGATCGCGATCGTCCACGAGATGCTCAGCCAGGCGGTGGAGGAGCACGTCGACTTCGACGACATCGCGGATCGCCTCGCCGCGATGATGGGCGAGGTCAGTGGCGTGGGCGCGGTGGTGCGGGTGCGCCGGGAGGGGAGCTTCGGTGAGCTGCCCTCCGACACCGCGACGCCGCTGGCGATGGTGCTCACCGAGCTGCTCCAGAACGCCGTGGAGCACGGCTATCCGGAGGTCGGCGAGGAGCCCGGGCGGATCGTCCTCGGGGTGCGACGAAGCCGCGGCCGGCTCGTCGTCACGGTCGACGACGACGGCCGCGGCCTGCCAGCAGGCTTCGACGTGGCGACCTCGACCAACCTGGGGCTCTCGATCGTGGGCACCCTGGTCGAGTCCGAGCTCGGTGGGAGGCTGGAGCTGGGCGACCGCCCGGACGGCCCGGGAGCCCGGGCACTCATCGACGTGCCGATGGAGACTCCACCCGGTCGCTGATCGCTCGGGGCGCTGGCGCTGCGGCGACCAGGCTCAGACGTTGGTGCGCACGCGAGCGCGGGCGTTGCGACGCTTCAGTGCGCGGCGCTCGTCCTCGCTCAGGCCTCCCCACACGCCGTGGTCCTGCCCGGCCTCCAGGGCCCACTGCAGGCACTGCTCGCGCACCTCGCAGCGGCGGCACACCTGCTTGGCCTCCTCGATCTGGAGGATGGCCGGACCGGTGTTGCCGATCGGGAAGAAGAGTTCCGGGTCCTCGTCGAGACAGGCGGAACGGTGGCGCCAATCCATGGCTGGGGGATCCCTCTTTCCTTGTGTGCCCGACAGGGGCACGGTCGTTGCGTGCAGCCACTGGATCATCAGTGCTGCGGAGCTCGGGGCGTGCTGATGTGAACGCCTTCACGAGCGCAGCTCCAGCGTTTCAAGTATTGGAGCGTTAAACAAGAGGTCCGTGTGGTGGGTTTCACCACAGCTCACCGGCCCGGTTCCCCTGCTGGGGAGACATACACCCCCGGCTAGGGTGGCGCCGTGTCCAGCCAGTCAAGCACGCCCGATCAAGGCGGCCGTCGAGCTGCGCCGACCTCCCTGCGCGTCGCTGTCGGCGTGGTCGTGGTCGAGGCCCTGGCGCTGGCGGTGCTCGGGGTGCTCGAGGTGCTCCACCTCGACTCGCTGCGGCTGACCATGGGTGTCACCACGGCCGTCTTCTTCCTCGGGTACGCCGCCGCCCTCCTGCTCTGCGCGTGGGGGCTGCTCCGCCTCGTCCCGTGGGGCCGGGGACCGGCCGTGCTCACCCAGCTGATCGGGCTCGGACTGGCCTGGAGCTTCCGCGACGACCCGCTCGTGGCGCTCGCGCTGGTGGCCTGCGCGGTCGTCGCGCTGGTCGGGCTGCTCCATCCCGCCACCACCGCCGCGCTGGACGACGAAGGGTTGTGACATCCGCGCCGCGCGAGAAGGGGGCGGACGCGTCACACGCTCAGGCGTCGTCGAGCGCCGTGCGCAGGTGCTCCAGGGTCCGGCTGAGCAGCCGGGAGACGTGCATCTGCGAGACGCCGATCTCCTCGGCGATCTGCGACTGGGTCATGTTGCGGAAGAACCGGAGCAGCAGGATCTTCTTCTCGCGGTCGCCGAGCGCGTCGAGGAGCGGCTTGATCGACTCCCGGATCTCCACGTGCTCGAGGTTGAGGTCCTCGACGCCGATCGCGTCGAGCATCGTCGCGGCGCTGTCGTCGGACTCGTCGCCGGCGTCGAGGGACAGGGTGGAGTAGGCGTTGCCGGACTCGAGACCCTCGACGATCTCCTCGACGGTGCAGCCGATCGCCTCGGCCAGCTCGCGAGGGGTGGGGGAGCGGCCGAGGTTCTGGGTGAGCTCCGCGGTGGCGCCGCTGATCTGCATCCGCAGCTCCTGGAGCCGGCGCGGCACCCGGATCGCCCAACCCTTGTCGCGGAAGTGCCGCTTGATCTCACCGATGATCGTCGGGGTGGCGTAGGTCGAGAACTCCACGCCGCGGTCGCTGTCGAACCGGTCGATCGACTTCAGCAGGCCGATCGTGCCGACCTGCACCAGGTCCTCGAAGGGCTCCCCGCGGTTGCGGAACCGGCGCGCACAGTGCTCGACCAGTGGCAGGTGCAGGTGCACCAGCTGATCACGCGCAGTGACGCGGGCCGCCTCGGACGCGCCGTCGTCACCGAGCTCGGCGAAGAGCTCCGCACTGCGGCGCCGGGTCGCCTCGACCGCCGCGCTGCGGCTGGGCGCCGGGTCGTCGGCGTAGACCTCCTCGAATCCCACAGGGCCGGGGCCCGGCTCTGCCGGGACGTCCTCCCGAGCGGATACGTCGCTCATGTCAGCGGCCGGCTCCGAGCGGGGTCGCCTGCACGGTGAGCGTGATGCCGAAGGAGTCGGCGGTGGCGGTCACCGCGGCTCGGGTCGCCAACGTGGTGAGCACCTGCCAGGCGAAGCTGTCCTCCTCGGGGTGCTGCGGGGAGGAGGCGGGTGCGCTGACCGACACGACGACCTCGCGGTCGCGCAGCCAGTACCGCACCGTCAGGTCCGATTCCGGCCTGGCCGCCTCGAGCACCATCGCGCAGGCCTCGCCGACCGCCATCCGCAGGTCTTCGATGTCGTCGAGGGTGAAGTCCAGGCGCGCCGCGAGGGCCGCGGTGGTGGTGCGCAGGATCGAGACGTAGGCGCCGTCGGCCGGGAGCCGCAGCTCGACGTCCGCGCGCCCCGCGGATGCGGGATCGGCGCTCGGGCGATCGTCCGAACCGTTCGCGTGCATGGGGTCGCCCCTTCGGTCGTGGGTCTGGGCGCGTTTCTACCAGTCTTGTCGTCGCGGCGGGACCCCGGGATGGCGACGGGGCCGGTGCCGGGTCTCCCCGGGCACCGGCCCCGATC
>JAPSKJ010000241.1:2445-4361 GCA_031177735.1 Nocardioides sp. | reverse complement strand
GCCTGAGCGCTCGGCGACTACTCGCCCGGCGACGCGTGCTGTGTAATAGCCGACGTGGACCTGCCTCAACATTGGCCCCTGGCCGACACCGCGGAGGGCACCGCCCTGCGTGAGGAGCTGCTGGCGGCGTACGCCGACCCCACCCGCCACTACCACGACACCCGCCACCTCGCGGAGGTGCTGACCCACCTGCGCGAGCTCGACGGCTCCGAGCCGCTGCCGGTCGTGCTCGCGGCGTGGTTCCACGACGCGATCTACGACGGCGAGCGCGACGCCGAGGAGCGCTCCGCGGCATGGGCCGAGGATGCGCTTCCCGACCTCGTCGGCGAGGAGGTCGCCGCCGAGGTGGCCCGGCTGGTGCGCCTCACCGAGACGCACGACCCCGAGCCCGACGACATCGCGGGCTGCGCACTCTCCGATGCCGACATGGCGATCCTGGCCTCCGGCCCGGAGCGGTACGCCGACTACGCGGCCGGCGTGCGCCAGGAGTTCGCCCACGTGCCGGACGAGGACTTCCGCGCCGGCCGTGCCCAGGTGCTGCGGAGCCTGCTCGAGCGCGAGACGATCTACCACACGGCGTACGCCCGGGACCGCTGGGAGGACACCGCCCGCGCGAACCTGGAGCGCGAGCTCGGCAGCCTCGAGCAGGCCGGCTCGACCACCCGGCGCTGAGCCCGTCGGGGGCGCGGTCACCGGCCCGTTATTGATTCGTCTCCGCGATGCGCTTTACCGGAGAATCGTGGCGTGGGATTCACGACGTACGCCGACCTCCTCCGCAATCCCACCATCCGGGGGATCCTGCTGCTCGGCATGCTCACCCGGGTGCCGCTGTGGGCGGGCAACGTCGTGGTGGTGCTGCACGTCGTCGACCACCTCGGGCGCAGCTACGCCGAGGCGGGGGTCATCTCCGCGGTCCAGGCGATCGCGCTCGGGCTGAGCGGCCCCTACCGGGGCCGGCGCCTCGACCGGCTCGGGCTGCGCCGCGCGGTGGCACCGTCGCTGCTGGTCCTCGCGGTGGCGTGGTCGGTGGCGCCGTGGTTCGGCTACTGGCCGCTGCTCGCGTGCGTCGCCGTCGCCGGACTGTTCACGGTGCCGAGCTTCTCGATCGTCCGCACCGTGCTGATCGCCAACACCCCGCCCGCCCAGCGGACCTCGGCGCTGTCGATCGATGCGGTCGCCACCGAGCTCACCTTCATGGTTGGGCCCGTCCTGGGCGTCCTGGCCGCGACCTCGCTGCCCACACCGATCGCCCTGTTCATCTGCCAGATGGGCTCGGTCGCCGGCGCCGTGCTGATCTGGCTGGTCAACCCGCCGATGCGCAGCGCCATCGAGGACGCCGACACCGGCGAGAGCGCCGTGCGCACCCGCGCCTGGCTGACGCCGGGCGTCGTGGTGGTCCTGGCGATCTCCGTCGTGGCCAGCATCATCCTGCTCGGCCAGGACCTCTCCTCGGTCGCCGCCCTCCGGGAGTGGGACCAGGCCTCCTCGATCGGCTGGGTGCTCGCCCTGTGGGGCTGCGGCTCCGCGATCGGCGGCCTGGTCTACGGCGCCCTGAAGACCCACCCGTCCTCCGCCGTGCTGCTCGTGCTGCTCGCCGGCTCGGCCGCGCTGGTCGCCGTTGCTCCGGACCGGACGTGGTTCGCCGCACTCATGTTCGTCAGCGGCATGTTCTGCGCGCCCACGGTGACGGCGACCGCCGACGACCTCTCCCGGGCGGTGCCCGCCGGCAACCGCGGTGAGGCGATGGGTTGGCACGGCTCGGCGATGATGCTGGGTAGCGCCGTGGGTGCCCCGATGGTGGGCGCCTCGATCGACCTCGGCGGCTGGCAGTGGGGCCTGCTCTCCAGCGGCCTGATCGGCCTGGCGATCGCGCTGGTGGGGCTGTTCGTGCGCACCCGGCGTCCGGCGCCCGAGGC
>JAPSKJ010000241.1:0-2345 GCA_031177735.1 Nocardioides sp. | reverse complement strand
GCGGTGGGTGGCGCGGTCAGTGGCGCGGTACAGCCGGGTGCTCCGGCGGCGCAGGATGCTGACGCCGTCGGCGTCGCAGACCCGCGCTGACCAGCCGCCCCACGAGCTCTCGGCTCGACACCGGCTGCGCGCCCGCGGCCACCATGTCGGCGTACGCCTCCTCGGGCACGTCGTAGTGGTCGCGGTCGAAGCCGCGCTCGGGCAGGCCGGCCGCCCGCGCGAAGGCGTGCAGCTCGTCGTAGGAGGTGTCGCTGGCCAGGTGCGACCACAGCCGCCCGCGCCAGGGCACCAGCGGCGGGTCGATGAGGATCACCCTCGCAGTGTCGCACTGCGCGGTTTGTCCCCGCGGGCAGGATGGGGGGGATGGATGCCGCACTGCTGCTCGACGCCCGCGCCCGAGTGCTCCACGATCTCGACGCCCGCCAGATCGCCACACCTTCCGCGGTCTCCGCCCTCGAAGACGCCATCGCCGAGCGGGCCTGGTGGGCCGATCAGTGGCCGGAGGGTCGTGTGTACGTCGCCGGCCTGGTCGCCCAGGACGTCCAGGACGCGCTCTTCGCGACTGCGGGGCGCTGGCCGGTCTGCCTGGACTGCGGCGAGGACGCCCCGGTGCACTCGCTCTTCATCTCCCCCGACCTGGGTGGACCCGACCCGGTGTGGGTGTGCGAGGAGTCCGGCGACATCGTGGCGCCGCTGGGTGGTCTGTAACGCGGACCGGTGGCTGGGGCTCAGTCGGCCTGGCCGAGCTGGACGTGCAGGTTGTAGCGGTCGCCGCGGTAGATCGACCGCGACACCTCGATGACCTTCTCGCCGGCCACACCGCGGCGCTGGCGGCGCAGCACCGGCGCACCCTGCTCGATCTCGAGCAGAGCCGCCTCCGCGGCGTTCGCGACGTCGGAGGAGTAGGAGTCCTCGACCCAGGTGGGTCGCAGGCGTCGCTGCGCGAGCTCCTCGTACAGGCTCGGCGGCATGCCGCCGGGCTCGAGGAAGCCGGGCAGGTGCAGCTCAGGCAGGTAGGTGTCCTGGAGGGACATGGGCTCGCCGTCGGCGCGACGGAGCCGGCGCCAGTGGATCACCGCGTCGCCCTCGAGGATGTCGAGCGCCCGGGCCACGCCGGGGCCGGCCTGCTCGCGGCGGGCCAGCAGGGTGTGCGACTCCGGGGCCATGCCGCGCCGGGTCATGTCCTCGCTGAAGCTCAGCACGGTGCTGACGGTGCGACGCGGTCGGGCGACGAAGGTGCCCCGCCCGGGCACCCGCTCCAGCAGCCCCTCGATCACCAGGGCGTCCATCGCCTGGCGCACCGTCATCCGGGCGACACCGAACTTCGCGACCAGCTCGCGCTCTGACGGCGCGGGCGTGCCGGGCACCCCGTCGGAGACGAGGCTGCGGACGTACTCCCTCACCTGGACGTGCTTGAGCGCTCGCCGATCCTCGGAGAGCACGTGGTCCATGGCGGTCAATGTAGATGCACGACCCGTGCAGCGTGGCCGTTCTCGCCAAGTTGGCCCGCCCGAGTCATCTTGCGGAAGCCACGCCTAGGGCTGAGGTCGAACGGATGTTCGACTGTGCGGGTTATGCTCGCTCCATGGACTTCCAGGGCACCCTGTTCGAGGCCATCGCTGCCGGACCCGACCTCTCGCGCCTGCAGCGCACGCCGCTCTCGCGCGGCGCCTGGGTAGACGTGGCGCGGGGCTTCCTGCCCGACGCCGACGAGGTGTTCGCGACGCTGGTCACCGACGTGCCGTGGCGTGCCGAGCAGCGGCAGATGTACGACCGGGTCGTCGACGTTCCCCGGCTCGTGCACACCTACCACGTCGGCGAGGCGCTCCCCCACCCCCGGCTCACCGAGGCCCGCGAGGCGCTCAGCGACCACTACGAGCGTGAGCTGGGTGAGCGGTTCCGCACGGCCGGGTGCTGCTACTACCGCGACGGCCGCGACTCGGTGGCGTGGCACGGCGACACGCTCGGACGCGGTCGCAGCCAGGACACCATGGTCGCGATCGTCTCGGTGGGCGACCCGCGCAAGCTGTGCCTGCGCCCGCGCGGCGGCGGTGAGTCCCTCGCGGTCGAGATGGGCCACGGTGACCTGGTCGTGATGGGTGGCTCCTGCCAGCGCACGTGGGAGCACGCTGTGCCGAAGGTCGCCAAGGCGGGGCCGCGGATCTCCGTGCAGTTCCGACCGCTGAACGTCTTCTGAGCCGAGCCGGCTCGCCGAGCTACCGGTCGTCGCGGTACATCGGCGCCGCCTCCCCGTAGCGAACCCGCCGGACCGTGCCGGGCAACGCTGCCGACAGAGCCTCCGCCGCCTCCGGCGAGCACCCCACGCTGAACTCGATCTCCTCGTC
>JAPSKJ010000240.1 GCA_031177735.1 Nocardioides sp. | reverse complement strand
CGATGCGGACGCCGCTCCAGCTCTCGATGCCGATCGGCCGCCAGATGCCGCTGGTGACCAGCGCAGGACCCCAGTCCCACCCGAAGTTGCACGCCGACTTGCGGATGGCGTTGAAGGGGTGGACGTAAGAATGCGGGCGCTCACCGAGCACGGCCTCGCGCTCCTCGGCGTACGCGATCGGCGAGCGGAACGTCACCTCGAGGCGGTTGCCCTCGGGACGCAGCAGCTCGCGAACCGGCCAGCGATACGTGCGGTGCTGGTTCGCCGTCGTGCCGAGTTCGACGCCGTTGAGCACGACCCGGGCGACGGTGTCGAGACCCTCGGCAACGAGGTCGTGGTTCTCGGCGGCATCCAGCTCCGGCGCGTCGAACGTCGTCTCGTAGCGCCAGTCGCACCGACCGATCCACGCGAGCAGCGACTCGTTGTCGTCGACGTACGGGTCGGGGATGAGGTCCGCGGCGAGGAGGTCGGTGTGCACGACGCCGGGGACGGTCGCCGCGATGGCCTGGCGCTGAATCGCGGAGAAGTCGGCCGGGATGTCGCCCCCGGCGTAGTGCAGGGTCCAGCCGGTCTCGAGCGCGCGGAAAGCCATGCCTCTAGAAGTAGCACAACTACCGGAAAGCGAGGCCGGGACGGGGTGTGAGGCGTGGTCTTTGCGCCTTCCCATCCGATTCATGTAGTGTCACTACCGATACGATCGCTGACGAATGGACGCTCCATGTGCGCCGCTGCACGACCCGCGGAACCTGCCGTGCTTCAGGTCGACCCCCTTCAGGGACTCCTGCCCGGCCGTTCCGAACGGTACGAGAAGCACCTCGCCGACCTGGCAGGGCTGTACCGTGACGCGGCCGCATTCGAGGCGGCCCTCGCCGCCGACGGCGGCGACCCGGTGTACTGGGTCGAGAGCAGCACCCCCGAGACCGGCCGCGGTGCCCTGACGATCGGCCTGAGCGTGCTGCAGCCGGGCCGCATCGGCGACGAGTTCGCCATGACCCGCGGCCACCTCCACGCGCAGTCCGAATTCGCCGAGCTGTACTACGGCATCGCCGGCGAAGGCGTCATGCTCCTCGAGAGCGTCTCTGGTGAATCGCGAGCGCTCCCCATCAGTGCCGGGGTGGTCGTGCACGTGCCCGGTGGGTGGGTGCACCGCAGCGTCAACGTCGGCGACGACAAGCTCGTCACCCTGTTCGCGTACGCCACGGAAGCAGGCCAGGACTACGGCATCATCGAGCGAGCGGGCGGCATGGCGCAGCTCGTCGTCACCGACGGCAACGGCGGGTGGACCACCCGCCCCAATCCGGACCACGGAGGCTACCGTGCCTGAGCACGACGTCCTGGCCGACCTCGCGGCGCACATCGACATCAGCTGCGTGCAGGCTCAGCACTCCCGGGCGGATGTCGAAGAACTGGCGCGCCGCGCGATCGCCGGCCGGTTCGTGAGCGCCCACGTGCTGCCGAACTGGCTGCCGGTGGTCCGCGAGCTCCTCGACGGCTCGGGGGTTCTGGCCGGTTCCCCCGTCGGCTTCCCGAGCGGCGGCGCCACCACGGCGACGAAGCTGGCCGAGGCGCGCGAGCTGCTCGACCTCGGCGCCCAGGAGCTCGATGTCGTCGTGTCGATCGGGCGCCTCCGCTCCGGCGAGACGGACTACGTGACCCGCGAGCTGGCCGCCGTCGTCGACGTGCTCGGCGACCGCGTGCCGCTGCGCGCCATCCTCGAGGTCGGGCACCTCGACGACGACCAGATCCGTGCAGGCGTGGATGCCGCGATCTCGGCCGGCGTGCCCTGGATCAAGACGGGAACCGGGTGGTCCGGCATCCCGACCACGATCGAGCACATCCGCGTGATCGCCGACCAGGCCGCCGGGCGAGCGTCGCTCAAGGCCGCCGGCGGCGTCCGCGACATCGAGACGGTCCGCGCCATGGCGGCGCTCGGCGTGACGCGCTTCGGCATGAACGCCGATGCCGCCGTCGCGGCCGTGGCCGCAGCATCCGAAAGCAGCACCTCATGACCTTCCCCACGATGACCGCTCTCGATCTGCGCCCCGCGACCGCGCCGACGCTGTACTTCATCGGCGTGACGACCGGCCGCTCCTCGATCCAGCACGTCTTCCCGCGCTGGGCCGACGCGCTGGGCCTCGACGGCGCGGTGCTGCAGGGCGTCGACCTGCCGCTGCACGCCCCCGCCGACGACTACCGCCGCGTGGTGGAGTTCATCGCCGCCGACCCGCTGAGCCTCGGCGCCCTCGTGACGACCCACAAGATCGACCTGTACGCGGCCTGCCGGGATCTGTTCGACGAGATCGACCCGTTCGCCCTGCTCATGGGCGAGACGAGCTGCATCTCCAAGCGCGACGGCAAGCTCATCTGCCACGCGAAGGACCCGATCTCGAGCGGCCTCGCGCTGGACGCCTTCATCCCCGACGGCTACTGGCGCAGCACCGGCGCCGACGCGCTCTGCATGGGGGCTGGCGGCTCCACCATCGCCATCAGCTGGTATCTCTCGCGGAGGGAGTCGGGCGCCGACCGCCCGCGCCGGATCGTCGTGACCAACCGGTCTCCGCAGCGTCTCGAGCACATCCGCGACATCCACGCCCAGCTCGACACCGACACCGCCTTCGAGTACGTCCTCACGCCGAGCCCCGCCGACAACGATCGCGTGCTGGCTCACCTTGCCCCCGGGTCGCTCGTCGTCAACGCGACGGGTCTCGGCAAGGATGCCCCCGGCTCGCCGCTCACGGACGCCGGCGTCTTCCCCGCACGCGCCATCGCGTGGGACCTCAACTACCGCGGCGATCTCGTCTTCCTCGACCAGGCCCGCGCGCAGGAGGATGTGCGGGGCCTGCAGGTCGAGGATGGTTGGATCTATTTCGTGCATGGTTGGACGCAGGTGATCGCCGAGGTCTTCCACGTCGAGATCCCGACGGCAGGACCCTCGTTCGAGCGGCTGAGCGAGCTCGCGCTCGCGACGCGGTGACGGCGTGACCGCACTCGCGCTCGCCTTCGACCTCGGCACCGGAGGCTGCAAGGCCTCGCTGTGGGACGAGCACGGTCGCGTGGTCGCCGAGACCGTCAGCGAGTACCCGACCGAGCACCCCGCGCCCGGCCGCAACGAGCAGCGCCCCGAGGCGTGGTGGGATGCGGTCGTCACCTCGACGCGCGCCCTCCTCACCCAGCGACCGGATGCCGCGTCCGCTGTGGCGGGCATCGCGCTGTCGGGGCAGAGCCTCGGCGCGGTCCAGCTCGACGACCACCTGGACCTCGTGACGCCCACGACGCCGATCTGGTCGGACGCCCGCGGCCGCACCGCGCACGTGTTCGCGCAGCTGCCCGAGCCGGAGTGGTACCACCGCACCGGGAACGGGTTCGGCGCGGCGCTGTATCCGGTGTTCAAGGCCGCCACGTTCGCGGCCGAGGATCCGGCATCCTGGCGGCGCACGCGCTTCCTCGCCGGGTCGAAGGACTGGGTCAACCTCCGGCTCACCGGGCGCCTCGTCACCGATCACTCCATGGCCTCCGGCTCCGGCGCGTACGTGCTCGAGAGCGGCGGCTACGACCCCGAGATCTTGGACGTCGCAGGCCTGCCTCCCGACCTGCTGCCGACCCCGGTGGAGTCCGCCGACGTCGTCGGGCCGCTCACCGCGGCCGCCGCCGACGTGCTGGGCCTGCCCGCCGGCATCCCGGTGTTCGCCGGCGCGGTCGACAACGCGGCGATGGCGCTGGGCTCCCGCGGCACGAGCGAGGGCCGGCTCTACGCCGCGCTCGGCTCGTCGAGCTGGATGACCGTCACGAGCGCGCGTCCGGTGCTCGATGAGGCGGCCCGGCCGTACGTGTTCCGTCACGCCATCCCGGGGCTGCACATCAGCGCCCTGTCGACCTTCAGCAGCGGCACGACCATCGGCTGGCTGCGCGACACCCTCGCGCCCGGCGAGCCGATCGGCGACTTCATCGAACGGGCGGCGGCGAGCACGCCGGGCGCGCGCGGCGCCGTCATGGTCCCGACGCTCGCCGGCGGGACGCCGCTCGAGGGCGGCTCAGGGGTCCGCGGCGGCCTGGTCGGCCTCGAGCTCGGCACGTCGACCGCAGACCTGGTCCGCGCATGTCTGGAGGGCATCGCGTTCGCCCTGGACCGCAGCCTGCGCCTCATGCGCGAGCTCAGCGGCAGCGGCCAAGAGCTGCTCGTCTCGGGCGGGGGCAGCCGCTCGCCGCTGTGGAACCGCATCTACGCCGACATCCTCGGCACACCCCTCGTGCGGACGAGCGTCGACCAGCAGGCGGCCACCCTCGGCGCCGCGACCATCGCGTTCGTCGGCCTGGGCGTCTGGGACGACTACTCCCGCGCCGACGACGCCCACACCGTGGTCGAACGCCTCC
>JAPSKJ010000239.1:2920-4377 GCA_031177735.1 Nocardioides sp. | reverse complement strand
GGCAGGATCTCGTTGGTGCGCTTGTAGTCGATCCAGGTCTCGATCAGGTCGGGCGTGAACACGTCGCCGACCGTCAGGAAGTCCTGGTCGGCCTCGAGCGCGTCGAGCGCCGCGGACAGCGTGGTCGGCACCTGGGCGATCTCGGCCATCTCGTCCGGCGGCAGCTCGTAGATGTCCTTGTCGATCGGCGCGGGCGGCTCGATCTTGTTCTTGATGCCGTCGATGCCGGCCAGCAGCAGGGCCGAGAAGGCGAGGTAGGGGTTCGACGACGGGTCGGGGAAGCGGCTCTCGACGCGCTTGGCCTTCGGGTTGGAGCCCGTGATCGGGATGCGGATCGCGGCGGAGCGGTTGCGCGAGGAGTAGACCAGCGAGATCGGCGCCTCGAAGCCGGGCACCAGGCGGTGGTAGGAGTTCACCGTCGGGTTGGTGAAGGCCAGGAGCGCCGGGGCGTGCTGCAGCACGCCGCCGATGTACCAGCGGGCGATGTCGGAGAGACCGCCGTAGCCGTTCTCGTCGTAGAACAGCGGCTCGCCGTTGTTCCAGATCGACTGGTGCACGTGCATGCCCGAGCCGTTGTCGCCGAAGATCGGCTTCGGCATGAAGGTGACCGTCTTGCCGGCCTCCCAGGCGGTGTTGCGGATGATGTACTTGAACTTCATGACGTCGTCCGCCGCCTTGAGCAGCGTGTCGAAGCGGTAGTTGATCTCCGCCTGGCCGGCGGTGCCGACCTCGTGGTGCGCGCGCTCGACGAGCAGGCCGGACGCCTCGAGGTTCTTCACCATCACGTCGCGCAGGTCGGCGAAGTGGTCGGTGGGGGAGACGGGGAAGTAGCCGCCCTTGTACTTGACCTTGTAACCGCGGTTGTCGTTCTCGAACCCGGCACCGGTGTTCCAGGCGCCCGCGTAGGAGTTGATCTCGTAGAAGCCGGCGTTCTGCTTGGTCTCGAACTTGACGTTGTCGAAGATGTAGAACTCCGCCTCGGGGGCGAAGAAGGCGGTGTCGCCGATGCCCGTCGTGCCCAGGTAGGAGAGCGCCTTCTTGGCGATGTTGCGCGGGTCGCGCGAGTAGGCCTCACCGGTGATCGGGTCGTGCACGAAGAAGTTCAGCGCCAGCGTCTTGGAGGCCCGGAACGGGTCGATGAACGCGGTGGTGACGTCGGGGAAGAGCGCCATGTCGGACTCGTTGATCGCCTGGAAGCCGCGGATCGAGGAGCCGTCGAAGGCGAGCCCGTTCTCGAAGACGTCCGGACCGAAGGACGAGACCGGCACCGTGAAGTGCTGCATGATGCCCGGCAGGTCGACGAAGCGGATGTCGACCATCTCGACGCCTTCGTCCTTGATGTACTTAAAGAGCTCGTCCTGGTTGCTGAACATGCGTCCTCCTTGGCTGCTTCCGTGTCCGAGGGGCAGCCCGCGAAGTTGTGAGGGGTGATCCGGAGCCGCTTTGCTGCGGATCGT
>JAPSKJ010000239.1:0-2820 GCA_031177735.1 Nocardioides sp. | reverse complement strand
CCGTGCACCGCTCCACCACCCGCCACACCCTGCGCCGCGCGCTCGCCGCGGCCGCCTGCTCCGCCGCGCTCCTCACCCTCGCGGCCTGCGGCGGTGACGACGAGCCGTCGGGGTCTTCCGAGACCTCGTCGGAGGCCAGTGACACCGCCAGCGAGTCCCCGAGCGCGAGCCCCAGCGAGGGGTCGAGCGAGGAGAGCCCGGCGGTCGACGAGGAGACCAACGCCGAGCTGAGCGAGCGCATCCAGAGCAGCATCGCCGAGGGCAAGACCGCGCACGTCGAGATGGCCATCGAGGCGCAGGAGCAGTCGATGACCTCCGAGGGCGACGTCGACTTCACCACCGACCCGATGAGCATGCGCCTGGTCATGACCGGCAGCACCCCCGGCGAGGTGGAGATCCTCTCCGTCGGCGGCACCGTCTACATCAAGGCACCCGACACCGGCGGCAAGTACATGTCGCTGAGCGCGGATCAGGCCGGCTCGATGCTGGGCTTCGACCCCGAGTCGATGCTCTCCGAGCTCGAGGGCGTCGCGGGCGGCGAGAAGGTCGACGACGACCACTACCGCTACCAGATGGAGGCCGGCACCACCGACGTCTACTTCGAGGACGACCGGCTCTCCAAGCTGGTCACCGAGGGCGCCGGCATCGGCACCGTCACCATGACCTACTCCGACTGGGGCAAGGACGTCGAGATCGTGGCTCCGCCCGCCGCCGAGGTCCAGCAGATGCCCGGCATGTGAGGCGAGGCCGCACAGCCGGCCGCAACAGCAGTACGCCGCCCGGGTGATCCACCCGGGCGGCGTACTGCTTCTGCGAGGACTGCGGGGCTCAGCGTCCGCGGAGGTTGCCGCGCTGGCCCTTCATGCTGGTGGGCATCGGACCCTTCGGGATCGGGATGTTCGCGCCGACGGCGTCGAGGGCCTTGAGCCGGTGGATGATGTCGGTCTGCTCGGCGGGCTTGACCTTGCGGCCGAGCTTCTGCACGGTGCGCAGGAGCTGGGGGAGCGGCACCTCGTCCTCGCCGCGACCGCAGATCAGCTCGTGGATCGGGGCGTCGGCGGCGACGCGCTCGTGCTTGCGGCGCTCGGTGGCGAGCAGGTTGCGCACACGGTTGTGGTTGCCCTCACCGATCAGGACGATGCCCGGCGGGCCCACCACCCGGTGCACGACGTCCTGCTGCTTGGTGAACGCGACGGCCGTCTTGGTGACCCACCCACGGCGGAGCATGCCGAGCGCGGCCGCGGCGGCTCCGATCTGGCCCTCCATCCGGCTGTAGGCGGCGCGCTGGGCGCGGCGGCCGAAGATGATCATCGCGGCGAGCGCGCCGAAGAGGACCGCGCCGATGATCGAGAGCACCCAGGCGAGCACGCCGTCGCCGGGCAGGATCCAGAAGATGACGAAGCCCAGGGCGCCGAAGACGGCGAACGCAGCCAGCAGGTAGAGGCCGATCCACCGGTCGACCTGCTTGGTCATCCGGTAGGTCTCGACGAACTGCTGGCGACGGCTCATGCTGCTCGGATCGAGCTGGGACATCTGGTTCTCTCTCGCTCTCGTGGTGCTGTCGGCGTCGAGGGCCGGCTGGCGCCTGCGGGCTCAGTCGACCGACGAGACCCGGGCCGCCTCGCGGCTCTCGACGGCCTGACGGTACAGCCGCCCGGCCCGGTAGGACGAACGCACGAGCGGCCCCGACATGACGCCGGCGAAGCCGATCTCCTCGGCCTCCTCGCGCAGCTCGACGAACTCCTGGGGCTTGACCCAGCGCTCGACGGGGTGGTGACGCACGCTCGGGCGGAGGTACTGCGTGATGGTGATGAGCTCACAACCCGCGTCGTGGAGGTCCTGCAGCGCCTGCGAGACCTCCTCGCGGGTCTCGCCCATGCCGAGGATGAGGTTGGACTTGGTGACCAGCCCGAAGGCGCGCGCCTGGGTGATCACGTCGAGGGAGCGCTCGTAGCGGAACGCCGGGCGGATGCGCTTGAAGATGCGCGGCACGGTCTCGACGTTGTGGGCGAGCACCTCGGGGCGCGACTCGAAGACCTCGGCCAGCAGCTCGGGGCGGCCGTTGAAGTCGGGGATGAGGTTCTCCACGCCCGTGTCGGGGTTGAGCTCGTGGATCTGCCGGACGGTCTCGGCGTAGAGCCAGGCACCGCCGTCGGGCAGGTCGTCGCGGGCGACACCGGTGATGGTGGCGTAGCGCAGACCCATCGTGCGGACCGACTCGGCGACCCGACGCGGCTCGTCGCGGTCCAGCGCTTGCGGCTTGCCGGTGTCGATCTGGCAGAAGTCGCACCGCCGGGTGCACTGGTCGCCGCCGATCAGGAACGTCGCCTCGCGGTCCTCCCAGCACTCGAAGATGTTGGGACAGCCGGCCTCCTGGCACACCGTGTGGAGGCCCTCGGACTTCACCAGCCCCTGGAGCTGCTTGTACTCCGGACCCATCGTGGCCCGGGTCTTGATCCACTCGGGTTTGCGCTCGATGGGGGTCTCGGCGTTGCGGACCTCGAGTCGGAGCATCTTGCGGCCTTCGGGGGCGATCGTCACGCTCCCAGAGTACGCCGCCGGCTGAGCGCGACCGCCATCCGGCCCCGCTCGCGACCTCCGCTCACAGGCACGCTCCCGGGGCCCGCTCCCGGGCCCGCTGGGCTCGCTGGGAGGATCGCGGCGTGGACGGCTTCGACGACTCGACCCTGGCAGCCCGGCTCCTGGACGTGATCGAGCACGACATCGTGCCGCTGACCCGGCGGCGGGTCGCCGACGGGGACAAGATCTTCGGGGCGGCGCTGCTCCGCAAGGACGACCTGTCGCTGGTGCTGGCGGAGA
>JAPSKJ010000238.1 GCA_031177735.1 Nocardioides sp. | reverse complement strand
CGCTGCAGGGGTCCTACATCCTCGACGAGCTCACCGACCTGGTCGAGGAGGCGGTGCTGGCGGAGTTCGAGCGGATCTCCGAGCGCGGCGGTGTGCTCGGCGCGATGGAGACCGGCTACCAGCGCGGCCGGATCCAGGACGAGTCGATGCTCTACGAGCGGCGCAAGCACGACGGCACCCTCCCGATCATCGGCGTCAACACCTTCCGGCGCCCCGAGTCGGCGGGGAGCGAGCCGGTCAAGCTCGAGCTCGCCCGCGCCACCGAGGCCGAGAAGCGGTCGCAGCTCACCCGCGTGCGTGACTTCCAGGCCGCCCACCGCACCGAGGCCGAGGACGCCCTGACTCGGCTCAAGCAGGCCGCGATCAGCGGGGAGAACGTCTTCGAGGTCCTCATGGACGCCGCCCGCGTGTGCAGTCTGGGTCAGGTCACCGAGGCGTTCTTCGAGGTCGGCGGCGCCTACCGCCGCAACGTGTGACGCATCGGCGGTTACGGTCGCGGCATGCGTGACGACCTCGGCACCGAGTACGCCGGCCGGCGGCCCGCCGCGCGCGTGGTCTGCCTGGTGCCGTCGCTGACCGAGGCGCTGGCGTCGGCGCACCCCGAGCGGCTGGTCGGGGTGACGGACTGGTGCACCCATCCGGCGGACCTGGCCACCGCACGCGTCCGCGGGACCAAGAACCCCGACCTGGCCGCGATCGCCGCGCTCGAGCCGGACGTGGTGATCGCCAACAAGGAGGAGAACCGGGAGCTCGACGTGCGCCGGCTGCGTGAGCGGGGAATCGCCGTGTGGGTCACCGACATCCGCACCGTGCCCGGTGCGATCGGGTCGATGCAGCGGGTCTTCGACGCGCTGGGCTGGGACCGTCCTGTCTGGCTGGCCGAGGCGGAGGCGGCATGGTGCGGTCCGCTGGCGCCGGTGACCCGACGGGTCGTCGTACCCATCTGGCGGGACCCGTGGATGGTCGTCGGCGCGGACACCTTCACCACCGATCTGCTCCGGCGCCTGGGCTGGGACAACGTCTTCGCCGGCGGCCCGCTCAACGCCTCGGGCGAGCGCTACCCGAAGACCTCCCCCGAGGAGGTCGACGCGGCCGGCTCCGACGTGGTGCTGCTCCCCGACGAGCCCTACGTCTTCACCGTCGACGACGGCCCCGAGGCCTTCGCCCGCACCCCGACCGAGCTGATCAGCGGGCGGCTGATCACGTGGTACGGCCCCAGCCTGCTCGAGGCGGCTCGGCTGCGGTAGCCCGCCACCGGCTGCGGTAGCCCGCGAGGAGACCGCTGCTCATCCCCACCACTCAGGAGAACGACGGCTTCTCCTTGGCCAGGAACGCCCGCACGCCCTCGGCGAAGTCGGGCCCGCCGTAGACCGATCGCAGCAGGTCCTCCTCGCCGTCCGGCACCTGCTCCACCAGCGAGGCACGGAAGGCCAGCTGCTGCTTGGTGGTGCGCCGGGTGACCCCGGACAGCGGGAGCAGCGACGCCACCAGGTCGGCGACCGCGGCGTCGAGCTCGGCCGCCGACGGCTCCACCGACAGCAGCGCGCCCACCCCGTGAGCCCGCTCGGCGGAGACCAGCCGCGCGGTCAACAGCATCTCCCGGGTGAGCGACTCGCCGAAGACCGCCGCGCACCGGAAGAGCACGGGCGAGGACAGCGCGTTGCCGAGTGTGCGCGCGATCGGGTAGCCGAACCGCGAGGAGGCAGTGGCGATGCGCAGGTCGCAGTGGGTGGCGATCGCGAGCCCCCCACCGACGCACACCCCGTCGATCGCGGCGACAGTGGTCTGCGGGAGCGCGAAGAGCGCGTCGAACATCGTCCGGATCTCGGCCTCGTAGGGGACCTGGTCCTGCGCCAGGAAGTCCTCGATGTCATTACCGGCGGCGAAGGCCCGCCCGCCGGCGCCCCGCAGCACGACGACCTTCACCGCGTCGTCGGAAGCCAGCGACCCGAACAGCTCGCGCAGGTCGAGGTACATCGCGCGGGTGAACGCGTTGTGCTTCTCCGGTCGGTTGAAGGTCACCTCGACGACGCCGTCGCCACGCTCGATCACCAGGTCCACGAGCCAGACCCTAGTGGGACCGCGATGGGCGCGCCGGCATCAGTCGCGCAGCGACGGCGAGACGACCCACCTGGCCAGCAGGGTGCCGTCGCACTCCAGCAGCGACACCAGCCGCAGGGGTACGTCGACGGGCGGGCCCGCCACCATCCGCAGGCCGGCCCCACCGATCGCCAGCGGCACGGTGGTCGTGCACAGCTCGTCGACCACGCCGGCGGCGAGCAGCTCGCGCAGCAGGCCCGGCCCGCCCTCGCAGATGATGTGCTCGAAGCCCTCGTCGTAGAGCCCCGCCACCATGGCGCGCAGGTCCTCCGCGGACCCGCCGCGCAGCAGCCGGGCGGAGCCCTCCAGCTGCGGGGGTACCGCGCCGCTGCGGGTCACGACCGCGATCGGCGTCGCGGCGGGATGGTAGTTCTCCGCCCGCGCAGTGCCCGCGCCGACCAGGATCAGGTCGGCCGTGCGCCGCAGCAGGTGGAAGTACTCCTTGTCGACCGCGTTGTTGATCGTCCCGCTGCGGCCGTCGGCCCCCTGCGCGGACCCGTCGACCGTCGCGATCATGTTCACCCGCAGCCAGGGACCGTCGGGCCATTCGTAGGACCCGTCGCCGACCAGCACCCTCACACCGTCCATCGCACCATCCTTATCGCAGGTGCGCGGTGCAGGTCCGGGCAGGTCCGGGCAGGTCGTCACCTAGCTCGCGCGCGGGCCAGGTACCCATCCGGGCGGGAACTCCGCCGCGAGCGCCTCGTCCACCGTGGCGTACAAGGGGACGACCTTGTCGAGACTGGTCAGCCGCAGCAGCTTGAGGATGACCGGCGCGGAGCAGGCGAGGACCAGCTGGCCGCCGAGAGACTTGAACTTCCGACGGGTGGCGATGATGGCCCCGAGCCCCATGGAGTCGAGGAACGAGACTCCGTTGAGGTCGAGCACGACGTGCACCCGGCCTTCCACGGCGAGCTCGACGAGCCGTTCGCGCAGGGCGGCGACGGAGGCGACGTCGACCTCGCCCTCGGCTGCGACGACGGTGACGTCGCCGATGGGTTCGACGTTGACGAGGAGTTGGCGGCTGGCGGGCGACATCCGGTCGAGCGACATAGACGGGCCTGTCTGAGAGGCTCCGAGTCGCACGCTGGGGCGAGCGGCCAAGAGAGAACATGCGGCCCGAACTGTTTGAGCCTGCCGCCAGCATGGCACGGCTCGCCCTCAATGGCCACCTCGACAGCGTGCGCTGCTCAACGGGGGCCTGCCTGCTCGGCAGAGCCGCGACCTGTACCCAATTGGCCCGTGAGATACTCGTCGCCTGGCTCAAAAAGACGGGCCACCCGCGCGCAGCTTCGACGCTGCCAGCGAGAGGAACACCCAGAGTTGAGCACCTCCACCCCCCTCGACGAGACGGCGAACGCCTTCCTGACCATGGCCGAGTTCGTCTACGGCGGCGAGACCTACGACGGGATCTACGAAGCGGTCTGCAGGGCCGCGATGGACATCGTCCCGGGATGCGACCACGTCGCGGTCACCACGATGAGAAGCGGCGAGCGCCCCGTCTGCGAGGCCGCGAGTGACGACGTGGCACGGCACATCGACGGCCTGGAGTGGGAGACGCGCGAGGGCCCCTGCCTCGACGCGATCCTGACCCAGCGCTTCGAGTGGGACCCCGACATCACGACGAACGCCACCTGGCCGCGGCTCGCGGAGCGGGTGCTGGCCGAGACCCCGGTGCGCGGCATGCTCGGCTACCGGCTCGTCGTGGGCGAGCGGAAGGTCGGCGCGCTCAACATCTTCTCCGACACCCCGGGAGCACTCACCGCCGAGTCGGCCAACATCGGCGCCATCCTGGCTGCGTTCGCCTCGGTCGCCCTGTCGGCCGCGGGCGCTCAGGAGACCGCCGAGAGCCTGCGTGGCGCGCTGGCCAGCAACCGCGAGATCGGCAAGGCGGTCGGTCTGCTGATGGCGACCCAGGGCCTCACCGACGAGCAGGCCTTCGAGCAGCTGCGCGCTGCCTCCAGCCAGATGAACGTCCGGCTGGCCGTGCTGGCCCGCCAGATCGTGGAGGCGCACCAGCCCGACGAGCGGGCCGAGGCTTCGACCCACTGAGCGGCCGGCCGCGGCGACCGCCCGGTCACCGACCAGACCGTCAGCGCAGGAAGCGGAGTACGCCGGCGAGCAACCCGTCGGCGTACCTCTCCTGCCCGTCGGCGCTGGTCATCACCGCAGCGTCGGTGGCCGAGCGCATGTTGCCCAGCTCGACCATCACCGTCGGGACGTCGGAGAGGTTGAGGGTCGCCAGGTCGCCACGGAAGTCGAGCCCGTCCCCGCCGGCGGTG
>JAPSKJ010000237.1 GCA_031177735.1 Nocardioides sp. | reverse complement strand
CGGCTCGCCCCGACGAAAGGTCACCATGCGTCGCGTCACCCGTATGGCCATGCTCGGATCGGCGGGCCTGCTCTCCCTCGGACTGGCTGCCTGTGGCGGCGAGGCGTCCTCCACCGCCACGGACAGCGAGTCGGGCACCACCAGCGAGTTCAGCCCGATCACCATCGAGCACGCCTTCGGCGAGACGGTGATCGAGGAGAAGCCGGAGCGCGTGGCCACCGTCAACTGGGCCAACCACGAGGTGCCGTTGGCTCTCGGCGTCGTCCCGGTCGGCATGGCGGCCGCCAACTTCGGCGACGACGACGGCGACGGCCTGCTGCCCTGGGTGGAGGAGAAGCTGGACGAGCTCGGCGCTGAGCCGCCCGTGCTCTTCGACGAGACCGACGGCATCGACTTCGAGGCCGTCGCCGACACCCAGCCCGACGTGATCCTGGCGGCCTACTCCGGCCTCACCCAGGAGGACTACGACACCCTCAGCGAGATCGCGCCGGTCGTGGCCTACCCGGAGACCGCCTGGGGCACGCCGTGGCAGGACATGATCGAGTTCAACAGCATGGGCATGGGCATGGCCGAGGAGGGTGAGCAGCTCATCGCCGACCTCGAGGCCGAGATCGACGCCGCGGTGGCCGAGCACCCCACCCTCGAGGGCAAGACGGCGATGTTCCTGACCCACGTGGACACCACCGACCTGAGCACCGTGAACTTCTACACCCCCCACGACACCCGGGTGCGGTTCTTCGACGACCTCGGCCTGAGCCACCCGCAGAGCATCCTGGAGGCCTCGAAGGGCGAGGTGAAGTTCTCCGGCTCGGTCAGCGCCGAGCAGGCCGACGTGTTCAACGACGTCGACATCATCGTCACCTACGGCGACCAGGAGCTGCTCGACAGCCTCAAGGCCGACCCGCTGCTCTCCCAGATCCCGGCCGTCGCCAACGACGCCGTCGTCACCTTGCCCAACAGCGACCCGATCGGCACCGCTGCCAACCCGACCCCGCTCGCGATCTCGTGGGTCCTCGAGGACTACCTCGGGATGCTCGACGAGGCCGCCACCCAGGCGGAGTGACCACCACGCAGCTTCCACCGACCTCGGGCGCCGCAGCCGTGCGGCGCCCGAGGCGCGTCCGGCTGCCGTGGCTGCTGGTGCTGACCGCGGCGCTGGTGCCACTCGCCTTCGCCTCGATCGCGGTCGGCTCCCGCGAGGTCGGCTGGGGCGACATCGTGGGTGCTCTCCGGGGCGCGTCCGAGGGCTGGGAGCAAGCGGCGGTGACCAAGCGGATCCCCCGCACCCTCCTCGCGCTCATCACGGGCGCCGCCCTCGCGGTCTCCGGCGCGGTGATGCAGGGGGTGACCCGCAACCCGCTGGCCGACCCCGGCATCCTCGGGATCAACATGGGTGCCTCCCTCGCCGTCGTGGTGGGGATCTCCGTCTTCGGCCTCACCGCCGCGTCGACGTACACCTGGGTGGCGATCGCCGGCGCCGCGGTGACGGCCGTGTTCGTGTACGCCGTCGGCTCGCTCGGTCGCGGCGGCGCCACGCCGCTCAAGCTCGCCCTGGCCGGTGCCGCGACCGCCGCGGCGTTGGAGTCGTTCATCAGCGCGGTGGTCCTGCGGCGTACCGACCTCGGTGACGCGGTGCAGTCCTGGCAGATCGGCGGGGTGGGAGGAGCGACCTACGCGAGCCTGCAGCAGGTGTTGCCCTTCCTGCTGGCCGGGTTCGCGATCTGCCTGCTCTCGGCGCGCGGGCTGAACCTCCTCGCGCTCGGCGACGAGCTCGCGGCCGGGCTGGGCACTCGCGTGGCCTACGCGCGCGCCGCGGCCGCGCTCGGCGCGGTCGTCCTGTGCGGTGCGACCACGGCCGTGACCGGCCCGATCGCGTTCGTCGGCCTGGTCGTGCCGCACCTGTGCCGGATGGTGGTCGGGCCCGACCACCGCTGGCTGCTGCCGTTCTCGGCCGTGGGCGGAGCCATCCTGGTCGTCGTCGCGGACGTTCTCGGCCGGGTCGTCGCTCGTCCGGGCGAGATCGACGTCGGCATCATCACGGCTCTGGTGGGTGCCCCCGTGTTCATCGCCATCGTGCGGCGCCACAAGGTGCGTGAGCTGTGAGCGCCCCCGCCTTCGCGACCGCCGCCGACCAGGTCGCCGCCGCCCGCCGGCGCCGGTCGCTGCGCTGGACCCTCGTCGTGACGATCCTCGCCGTCGCGCTGCTCGCGATGTTCTGCGTCAGTCTCATGGTCGGCCGCACCTTCTACCCGCCGGCCGACGTCCTCGCCGTCCTGCAGGGCGAGGACGTGCCGGGCGCGACCTTCACCGTCGGGCGTCTGCGCCTGCCGCGGGCGGTGCTGGGTGTGGTCACCGGGCTGAGCTTCGGGCTCGCCGGCGTGACCTTCCAGACCATGCTGCGCAACCCCCTCGCGAGCCCCGACGTGATCGGGATCAGCGCCGGTGCGAGCGCCGCGGCGGCGTTCGCCATCGTCATCCTCGGGCTCGACGGCCCGGCCGTCTCGGTCGTCGCGATCGTCGTCTGCCTGGCCGTGGCGCTGCTGATCTACCTGCTGTCCTTCCGGGACGGCGTGGTGGGGACCCGCCTGGTGCTCGTCGGCATCGGGATCGCGGCGATGCTGCACAGCGTGACCGCCTACGTCCTCGACCAGGCCGCACAGTGGGACCTGCAGGAGGCGTGGCGTTGGCTGACCGGCAGCCTGAACGGCGCGACGTGGGGCGACGTCGTCCCCGTGGCAGTCGCCCTGCTCGTGCTGGGACCCGTGTTGCTCGGCCAGGGCCGCAACCTCGGGCTGATGCAGCTGGGCGACGACACCGCCGGGGCGCTCGGCGTCCGGGTCGAGCAGACCCGCCTGGTCGCCGTCGTGGCCGCCGTCGGGCTGATCGCCTTCGCGACGTCCGGCGCCGGTCCGATCGCCTTCGTCGCCTTCCTGTCCGGGCCGATCGCGGCACGGATCGTCGGTCCGAACGGGTCGCTCCTGCTCCCCTCGGCGCTCGTCGGAGCCCTGCTGGTCACCGTGGCCGACTTCTGTGGCCAGTTCCTCCTCGAGACCCGCTATCCGGTCGGCGTGGTCACCGGCGTCCTCGGCGCCCCCTACCTCGTCTACCTGATCATCCGCACCCACCGCGCCGGAGGTTCCCTGTGACTGCGCCCGGAACGACCTCGCCCGAGTCCCGCAGCGAGAGCCTCGTCGTCAGCCGGCTCTCGGCGGGCTACCACGACCGGCTGGTCATCGACGGGCTCGACCTGACCGTCCCACCGGGCCGGATCACCGCGATCGTCGGCGCCAACGCCTGCGGCAAGTCGACCCTGCTGCGGTCGATGTCGCGACTGCTGCGCCCGCGCGGTGGGGAGGTGCTGCTCGACGGCAAGGCGATCCACTCGATGCCCGCCAAGAGGCTCGCGCAGACCCTCGGGCTGCTGCCCCAGGCGCCGATCGCACCGGACGGCATCACCGTGAGCGACCTGGTCGGCCGCGGCCGCCACCCCCACCAGAAGCTGCTGGCGCGGTGGACCCGCGAGGACGACGAGGCGGTCGCGGAGGCGCTGGAGGCCACCGGCACCCTCGACCTGGCCGATCGTCCGGTCGACGAGCTGAGCGGTGGACAGCGGCAGCGGGTGTGGGTGGCGATGGCGCTGGCCCAGCGCACCTCGATCCTGCTCCTGGACGAGCCCACCACGTTCCTCGACGTCAGCCACCAGGTCGAGGTGCTCGACCTCCTCACCGATCTCAACCGCAGTCGGGGCACGACCATCGTCATGGTCCTGCACGACCTCAACATGGCTGCGCGCTACGCCGACCACCTCATCGCCATGGTGGGTGGCTGCATCCACGCGGCCGGCGTCCCGGACGAGGTGCTGGTCCCCGAGGTCGTCAAGGCGGTGTTCGGCCTGGAGAGCCGGGTGATGACGGATCCGGTGTCGGGCAAGCCGCTCATGTTGCCGGTGGGCCGGCACCACGTCGCCCCGCCCCGGTGACGGCCCTGCGCGGTCAGGCGTCCCGGCCGGTGACGTACCGTCCGGGTGTGGACATGCGCGGCTGGACCGAGATCACCGCCCTGGACGAGCTGGTCGCCGAGGTCGGCGAGCCGCAGCAGATCGCGGTCGAGAAGGTGCACACCGAGCTGAGCGACACCGACCGCGCCTGGCTGGCCGCGGCGACGTTCTGCCTCGTCGCGACCTCCGACGCATCGGGGCGGCTCGACGCCTCACCCAAGGGTGACCCGGCCGGAAAGCTGGTCCACGTCCTCGACCCGACGACGATCGCCATCCCCGATCGTCCGGGCAACCGACGCGTCGACGGCTACCGCAACATCCTGCAGAACCCCCAGGTCGGCCTGGTCTTCCTGGTCCCGGGCCGGGGAGACACCCTCCGCGTCAACGG
>JAPSKJ010000014.1:14939-21846 GCA_031177735.1 Nocardioides sp. | reverse complement strand
GACTGGGAGGCCGCGGGCCGGCCGATGGTCAGCGAGACCGGTCAGCCGCCGCAGGTGGTCTGACCCTCGAACGGCTCGGGCAGGGGCAGCTCGAGCGCGGAGCGCAGCCGGCGGAGGTAGTCGCGGCGGTCCACCTCCACGACCCCCAGGCTCGCCAGGTGGGGTGTTCGCCACTGCACGTCGAGCAGCCGGCCGGCGGCGTACTCGTCGCGGAGCAGGGAGACCAGCCCGACCAGCGCCACCTTGGAGGCGTCGCGCTCGCGGTGGAACATCGACTCCCCGGCGAACAGCCCGCCGATGGCCACGCCGTAGAGCCCCCCCGCCAGCTCACCGTCGCGCCAGGCCTCGACCGAGTGGGCCCAGCCGAGCCGGTGCAGCTCGCAGTAGGCCGCCTTGATCCCGTCGTCGATCCACCCCTGCGGCCGCGACGGATCGGCGCAGCCGTCGACCACCTCGACGAAGGCGGTGTCGACGCGGATCTCGAAGCGGCGGACCGACTTGCGCAGCGACGACGACACCTTGACCCCGTCCAGCGGCAGGATGCCCCGCCGCACCGGTGAGAACCACAGCAGCGGTGTGCTGCGTCGACGCAGCCCCAGCCGGCTCGGCGCGTCGGCAGGCATCGGGAAGAGCCCGCGTCGGTACGCCGCCAGCAGGGTGCCCGGCTCGAGGTCGGCCCCCATGCCGACCAGGTCGTCGTCACCGGCGTCCGCGGGGTCGCCGAAGAGCCACGGGCTCGGTGGCGGCTCGGTCGGCACGAGCCCGAAGTTACAGATCGGTCCCTACGATGGGCCGCATGGGGATCAGGAAGAAGGCCGTCTCGACCGTCGGGTCCGCGCTCGCACCCCGGGCGATCGACCTGGCGCCGGGCCTGACCACGTCCTTCGTGCAGCAGGCGATGCATCGGGCGATCGTCGGCGTCGGCCCGCTCGTCGGCGCGGCCCAGGCCGCCGAGAAGCAGCTCAAGGAGCAGGGCGGCAACCGGGAGAAGGCGGTCAAGGAGGTCATCGAGAACCACGTGAGGTACGCCGCCGCAGGCGGGTTCACCACCAACGTCGGCGGTCTGGTGACCGCCGCGGTGACCATCCCGGCCAACATCACCGGCCTCACCGTGATCCAGTGCCGCATGGTCGCCGGCATCGCGCACCTGCGCGGCTACGACCTCGATGACCCGCGGGTGCGCAACGCGCTGCTGCTGCTCCTGCTCGGTGAGGAGAAGGTCAACAAGCAGGTCGCCAGGAAGAAGCTCCCCGCCCCGCCGATGGCGATCGCCACCGCCCCCACCCACGACGCCCACCTGGACACGCTGATCGCTGCCGAGGTGGCCTCCGACCTGCTCACCCGGATCGCCGGCAAGCGGCTGGCCACGACGGTCGGCAAGCGGGTGCCGGTCGTCGGCGGCGTGGTCGGGGCCAGCGCCGACGGGTTCTTCACCTACAAGATCGGGAAGTACGCCGCTCAGGAGCTCCTGCCCCGCGCCCGCCGGTAGACCTCCATGACCTTGTGGCCGGTCTCGGAGTCGTCCAGCTTGCGCACGATCTTCTCCCGCGCCCGGTAGGTCGGCCGCAGGTAGGAACGCTCGAGCGCCTCCTGGGTCTCGCGCAGCTCGCGCTGCAGCCGCTCGCGGTCCTGCTGCAGGTGGGCGTTCTCGACCAGCAGCGCCCGGATCGCGTCCAGCGCCGCACGGGTGACGAGGGCGAAGTCGGGGTTGTCGGGGTCGGTGTACTCCCCCGCCGGCGTGCCGATGAGATCGGCGAGGTCACCGATCACGTGGTAGCCGCGCGCCTTGATCTCCTCGACGTAGCTGATCTCGAGCTCGTGCACCCAGTCGTGCACCAGCGGCGGCAGCGCCAGCCGCGGGGAGTCGGTGCGCTGGCTCAGGGTGCGGTGGGCGAGCAGCTCGCGCACCAGGGGTCGGTAGTCGGCCGGAGCCACCACGTCGACGGCCGTCTTGTTGATCTTGCGGATCAGGTAGGTCTCCGGCACGCCGAGGGAGGGGTTGGCCCGCTCGCCCTCCCGCTCGAGGTTCACCCCGTCGAGACCGAAGGCCTCGCTGAAGCGGTCCCACAGCAGCTCGCGCGGCGAGCCGCTCGGCGGCACGGTGACGAGGTGGATGTGCTCGGGCGGCAGGTCGGCGCCCCAGCGGTAGAGGATGTCGGGAATCTCCTGCACCCCCCAGAACCACGACCCGATCCGGCTGTCGCGCTCGGGGTCCTGGATCAGCGCGAGGAACCGCTCGTACTTCAACGAGCTGCGGTGCTTGATGTTCTCCTGCCACTCGGCCGGGATCTGCCGGACCAGGTCGCGCACGGAGAGGATGAGGTGGATCTCGGTGCCCGCGCCGTGCCCGAGCGAGGCGAGCGCCCGCCCGGCCTGCGAACGCGATGCCGTCGCCAGGATCTCATGGCTGATGATCACCGTGGTGTCGCGAGGCTCCGCACCCTCCGGCGTCGGCTCGTCGAGGATCGCGCGCACCCGCTCGGCGAGCGCGTCCCAGCGGCCGATCGCCTCGTGCTCCAGACCGCCCCAGGGCATCCGCATGAGGTCGAGGGCGGCGAGGAAGTGGTCGTCGAACCGGTCGGCGGGGTAGTGGATGCCGTGCTCCACGAGCAGGTCGCGGTTCTTGAACAGCACGTCCTGGAGGTAGGAGGTGCCGGTCTTCGGCGTCCCGACGTGCAGCAGCACCCGCTTCACTGGCCACTCCTTCCTCTGGACCCGCCACGTGCGGGCCCCTCGATCAGGAGCCGCAGGGCCAGCTCGAACACCCCGTCGATCGACGGCACGGTCCCGAGGAGCGTGCCGGCCGGAGGCGGCAGCAGCAGGCCCGGGTCGCCGTGCACAGCGTAACCATCACCGAGCAGGCCGTCGCGCTGGCGGACCGCCATCCGCTCCAGCCACGGCCAGAAGCGCTCGGGTACGCCGAGGGGTCGCCCGCCTCCCCGGTCGACCGGGTCGAGCGCGGCGAGCCGAGGGGCGACCTGCCGGCGGAGCAGCTCCGCGCGCTGGTGCGGGAGGGCCAGGACACCGAGCACCGGCACGAGGCGCCGGCACAGCTCCGCCGCGTCGGCGCTGAGCCGGGGCGGCGCAGCCGGCTTGCGGCGTAGTCCGGTGAGCCGGGGAAGCTGGGCGGGATCGAGCACGACCCGGACCCGCTCGGCACCGATCCGCTCCGCCCACCAGCGGGCCTGGCCGAGAAGGTCGGCGCGCGGTGGCAGGTGGCGGCGGCGCCGGAAGGCCTGCACGAAGTCCTCCCACTCCTCCACACCGTCGGAGCAGGCGCGGGTGACCCAGACGTCGGCGAGCATCGTCGCGACGTCACCCCCGAGGACGAGGGTGACGCCCGCCGGGTGGTCACCCTCGGGGCGGCCGCGACGGGCGAGGTCGTCGCGGACCGCCGCCGCCACCCACGGGTCGCCCACGATGCGGTAGCGGCGACGCCAGGGTCGCCGGAAGCGGCGGCGCTCGTCGGGCACGCCGGCGGCGACGATGTCGTCGGCCAGCAGTGACGTCGCGATCCGGAGCAGCTCGGTGCGCGGGAGGCTGGCGGGGTCCACCGGCGGCAGCCCGAAACCGGAGGGCTCTCCGAGGCCGACCAGCTCCAGGTCCGGGCGGCCGCGGCCGGGTGCGCTCGCCTCGAGCACGCGACCGGCGAGGACCGGGCCGGGCGTGCCGCGCTGGTTGAGCACGCGCAGCAGCTCCAGCTGCTGGGCGCCGGGAAGGGCGTGGGCGGCCGCGCGCACGGGCGGCTCACCGGGCGCGCCGGTCTCGCGCCAGGCCAGCCACGGGGTGGTGCCGCCGGCGCGGAGGTGCGCGACCCAGCCCCAGGCCAGGCGCAGGCCGTGGTCGTCCCGCACTGTGCTCATCGGGGGCTCATCGGGGGCTCATCGGGCGCTCACCGGCCCCGCAGCGCGCGCGTGCGGGTGCGCAGCCGGGCGACGAACTGCTGGTCGGGGTCGGGCCGACGGTCGGCCTCGCGCGTCATCACGACGAGAGCGTCGAGCGCGGCGTTGAGGACCTTGCGCGATCCGGGACGGTCGGGGTTCTTCCACTCGTCCTCGGCGGCGGGCCGCACCGGGCGCAGGTCGTCGACGTCGCCGAGCACCTCGACCCCGCTGAGCTGCAACCACTCGATCCAGCGCTCCGCCTCCTGCTCGGCCCAGTCGTACATGTCCGGAGGGAGCCGGACCGGCTCGCTGGTGCGGCCGGCGAGCTCACGCTCGGCGATGACCTCGCGGATGAGGTAGTCGTGGGTGCCCGCGATCGTCTGCGTGCGCTGGAGACGCCGGTTGAGCCGTCGCAGCATCTGCGTCTCCGCCATCCCGAGCGAGGGGTTGACCTTGTCGGTGTCGCGCGGCGTCCAGTCGGGGTCGATCCGGAAGGCGCGGCAGTAGCGGTGGAACAGCTCCTCGCGCGGGGTGGTGCCCCGCTGCGGGACCGTCACCACGTGGACCTGCTCGGCCGGCAGACCGGCCGACCACGACGCGAGCACGGTCGGCACGTCGAAGGCCCGGCCGAACCAGCTGTCGCGCTGGAGCGTCTTGGTGCAGAAGTTCTTGTAGCTCCAGGCCTGTCCCTGCTTGATGGCCTCCTGCCAGCCGGCCGGCACCTGGCGGCCGAGGTCGCGGGCGCTGTAGACGACGTGCAGCTCGGTCGTGCCGCGGCCGTGCCGGTCGACCACGTCGAGGTCGCGGCGCAGCTTGTCGATCTGCGCGTGGGTCGCCGGGGCGAGGATCTCGTGGCTGATCACCACGCTCTGCCCGCCCTTGACGCGGCGGACCCGACGGGCCAGCTGCTCCCACTTCCCGGCGGCCTTCTCCCCCGGCCCACCCCACTCCTTGCCGAGCAGGTCGAGTGCGGCGCGGAACTGGAACAGCGTCGGGTCGGCGAGCGGGTTGCCGGTCGGATAGTGCACGCCGTGGTCGGCGAGGGTCGCCGCGTTGCGGGCCAGCCGGTCCTGCAGATAGGTGGTGCCGGTCTTCGGCGCACCCACGTGCAGGAAGACCTTCCGCTGGATCATGGCGACGATTCTCCATCCAGGCGCCAGCGCCCGTGAGTCGGGGTTTGCCGGGTTTGGCACCACCCGCCGTGGGGAGGCTACCCGGCACCGGCGAAGTCGATCCGCGAGGCGTCACCTCGCCGCTCCCCGTCCCCGCACCCACCCGAGAGGCAGGCCATGTCCGACGAAGTCGTCATACCCCAGGACATCCTGGAGGGCGATGTGAAGGAGCAGCTCGTCGAGGCGATCATCGACGCCTACATGGCGAAGGGCGCCGAGGAGTCCGGGGCGACGAACCTGAGGTTCAAGCCCGGCGGCAAGGACGGCAGCGGCGGGTCGCGCACCTACAAGTACGAGTTCGAGGTCTCCGGAGCCGGCAACCCCGAGGTCGAGTGTCGCTACCCCAGCGGGGAGTGGGTGCAGACCAAGAAGCTGTGGTGGGACAAGGGCGACCTGGAGGACCACCCGTACGTCGACGCCGGTGACAACTCCTACGAGATCACCGTCTTCGACGCGCCCGCGGTGTGGAGCGAGATCCGCGACCTGGTCGACTCGTGGGTCGACCCCTGGGTCAACGACTGCCCGAGCCCCCACGTGTTCACCAACCAGATCACCAGCATGGCCAGGGTGGCCGCCCAGCTCTATGCCGGTGCGGGCCCGAACGCGACGGTCAGCGGCACCGAGCCCAGCGCGCCCGACCAGGACCTGCGCAACTCGCTCAGCCAGCTCGGGATCAGCGGCGACAGCGAGTCGTTGGCCATGGACCTGTTCCAGCAGACCTACGCCGCCGACATCTGGACGACCGTCGGCGGGCAGCAGGCGCTCGCGTACGCCGCCGGCCTGGCGCTCACGGCGGAGGCAGTGGCGTGGAACGCGTCCTACAAGAGCCTGCGCGACTTCCTCAAGGTCGCGACCAGCGACTTCGCCAGCTTCGCCGGCAGCCACGACGGCAGCGGAGGCGGCACCGACGCGGCCCTCCTCGCGACCGGTGCCGTGGCGAGTCTGCTCAGCGCCACGGCAGGCAAGGCCTGGCCGCCATTCGGCGCCGCGATGTCCGTGGTCTCGGGTGGGATCGGCGTCTACCGTGCCGTCAACAAGCCGGTCCCCCCGGTGTCCAGCACGTCGCTGGTGCTCACGGGTGGGAGCTTCGCCGAGATGATCGAGTCGTTCAAGGACCAGATCAAGAAGATCCACACCGACCTCAAGGACGCCGAGACCGCGATCGCCGACTCGTGCACGGCGTGGGCCGCCCAGCCCGCGCAGTCGCCCGACCTCTACTCCCTGACCCGGGGGATGGAGCGGAGGAGACAAGGACCCGGAGACGACTTCACCGCCATGTACGGCCGTCGCCTCGATCTCGTCGACGAGAAGCTCAGGAAGCTCGCCGGCGCCTGCGAAGCCATCGCCGACCACCTGACCGGACTGGCCGCGATCGTCGGCGGCTCGGACCGGCTCGGCAACCCGACCGCGATCGCCCACGACGACTGGTACCGCGGCTTCCTGCCGGAGGTCGGCGTGATCGGGTCGGCCTACACCGGCCCCTTCGCGGACTACGCGGCTCTGGTCAACGTGCTCGGGGAGCTCCTCATCGAGGACGGCAGGACCTCGCACCGGGTGGCCGAGTGGATCCTGGACATGCTGGTGTCGGTCCACCTCACCGACGCCGAGGTGGAGACCCGGCTGGACCACCTGGCCGAGCCGTTCGACGCCAACCCGTTCGACCCGATCCATGCCCGCCCGACTCCGTGAGGCGGTCCCGGTGCGACAGACCCCGATGACCAGGGCCCGTGCCGTCGCGATCGCACTCGCTCTCGCGACCCTGGCCGGGTGCGATGACACCGGCCCGGCCGAGCCGGAGGCGACCCGATCCTCGACCGGGTCCGCGACCGGGTCCGCGACCGGGTCCGCGAC
>JAPSKJ010000014.1:0-14839 GCA_031177735.1 Nocardioides sp. | reverse complement strand
CGACCGGGTCCGCGACCGGGTCCGCGACCGGGTCCGCGACGGCGGACGGGCTGACCGCACCGGGCAGCACCCTCGACTTCGGTGAGACAGCGACGGTGACCCGTGCCGACGGCGCCGGGACCATGCGCCTGACCGTGACCGGGATCGAGGCGGGTGATCCGGCCCAGCTCGCGGCGACCGGCTACGAGGACGCGGAGGGACGTGTGCCCTACTACGTCCGCTTCACGGTGGAGCACGTGGACGGCCGGTCGCCCAACAGCGTCACGGCGCTGGAATACCTCTCGGTGTGGGCGGGTGGCACTCCGCTCGACCACCTCTCGATCTTCGAGCCGTTCGCGTCCTGCCAGGAGGTGCTCTTCCCGGTCGACGCAGCACCGGGCGCGATCATCGAGTCGTGTGCGACCTACACGGCGGAGCAGGGCGCCCCGCCGCCGGACACGGTGATGTTCGACAACGACGACACCTACGAGTCGGCGGACGCCGGCCAGATCACGTGGCAGTAGCCGCGGGATCAGCCAGCTCGTCCAACATCCGCCGGGCGCGCACCGCAGCGTCGTAGGCGACGTCGAGATCACCATCGTCCGGATCCGAGCCGGACGGGTGGGCCAGCGGCACAGGGTCGCCCGGACCGTGGCGGTGCAGCGCGGCGAGCAGCTCGTCGCGACCCAGCCCGCGCAGAGCGAGGAGCACCAGCGGGTCGGCATCGATGAGCCAGCCGAGCTGGACCAGCACTGCGAGGGCGTGCCGGCAGGGGTCCAGCCAGCCGTCGCAGGTGCAGACACAGGCGAGCTCGCCGCCGTAGGGCAGCAGCTCGACACCGCCCTCCTCGGCGTGCTCGACCAGGTCGTGCGGCAGGTCGCGGTCCAGCAGCGCGGCGACACGGCCAGGTGTGGCCGCAACGGCCTCGACGAAGGCGGCCCGGCCGTCCGTGTCGAGCACCGGCACCTTGCCGGAGACGGTCCACAGGCCCCGCGGGTCCTCCACCGCCGCCGCGAAGCTGCCCGCGTCGATGATGATCCCGCCGACGCGTCCGCTGCGCGCGATCGACCGCCCGGCGGTCAGGTCCGCCTGCGTGTACGCCGACTCCTCCACCGCCCGCACCCACGCCCTGCCCCACCACGAGCTCAGCCGCACGCCGCCGCGCCGCGGTGGCTGGGCGGGATGGGTGACAGCAGCCACAGCTAGTCCTCGTCCGGCTCGACCGGGTGGAGGGCCACCAGGTCGCGCAGCTCGGCGTTGGACAGCTCGGTCAGTGCGGCCTCGCCGCGGCCGAGCACGGCGTCCGACAGCGCCCGTTTGCGGGTGAGCAGCTCGGCGATCCGGGTCTCGATGGTGCCGCGGGTGACCAGCCGGTGCACCTGGACCGGGCGGGTCTGGCCGATCCGGTAGGCCCGGTCGGTGGCCTGCTCCTCGACCGCCGGGTTCCACCAGCGGTCGACGTGGACGACGTGGTCGGCGCGGGTGAGGTTGAGCCCGGTGCCTCCCGCCTTGAGGGACAGCAGGAAGACCGGTGGCCCGCCGTGCTCCGGGCCGGCCTGGAAGCGGGCGACCATCGCCTCCCGCTCGCGCACCGGCGTGCCGCCGTGGAGGAACTGGTGCGGCACCCCCGCCGCGGTCCAGTGCGCCTCGAGCAGGCGGGCCATCGCGACGTACTGCGTGAAGACGAGCACCGCCCCCTCCTCGGCGAGGATGGTCTCGAGCAGCTCGTCGAGCACGTCGATCTTCTGTGACCGGCCGGCGATCCGGCCCGCCTGCTGCTTGAGGAACTGCGCCGGGTGGTTGCAGATCTGCTTCAGGCCGGTCAGCAGCATGAGCACCAGACCACGTCGCGAGTCCTCATCTGCGCGCTCGATCCGCTCCATCGTGTCGCGCACGAACGCCTCGTAGAGCACGGTCTGCTCCCGGGTGAGGGTGAGCAGGTGGTCGGTCTCGGTCTTCGGCGGCAGCTCGGGGGCGATGCCCGGGTCGGACTTGCGCCTGCGGAGCAGGAAGGGCCCGATCAGCTCGGCGAACGCCTTCGTCTTCTCGGTGTCGACGCCGGCCTCGATGGGCGCCGCCCAGGCGCGCCGGAAGGCCAGCCGGCTGCCGAGCAGTCCGGGCACGCACCAGTCGAGGATCGCCCACAGCTCGGTCAGGTCGTTCTCCACCGGGGTGCCGGTCAGCGCCACCCGGGCGGCGCTGGGGATGGTGCGCAGCATCCGGGCGGTGGCCGAGGCGGCGTTCTTGACGTGCTGCGCCTCGTCGGCGACCACCAAGTCCCATCCGACCTCGGCGAGGGCCGCGGCCGAACGACGCATGGTGCCGTAGGTGGTCAGGACGAATCCGGGGTCGCCGGCCGCATCCAGGCCCGTCAGGTCGCGCGCGGAGCCGTGGAAGCGCCGCACCGGGGTGCCGGGGGCGAACCGCTCCACCTCGGCCTCCCAGTTGCCGAGCAGGCTGGCCGGGCAGACCACCAGGGTGGGGCCGGCGGCACCGTGCTGCTGCCGGTGGAGGTGCAGGGCGATGAGGGTGATGGTCTTGCCCAGCCCCATGTCGTCGGCCAGGCAGCCGCCGAGCCCGAGGGCGGTGAGGTCGGCCAGCCAGGTCAGCCCGCGGCGTTGGTAGTCGCGCAGCTCCGCCCGCAGGCGGTCGGGCACCGGCACGAGGTCGCCCTGGCCGACGCCGACGACCTGCTCGCGCAGCCGCATCAGGCTGGCGCCCACGATGACCTGGGTCTCGACCCGGTCCTCCCCGGTGCCCACGTGGGTCACCCCGCTCAGCGTCGCGGCCAGCGCCTCCGCGGCACTCGCCTTGCGCAGCAGCCGCTTGCGGGCCCGCTTCGCCACGCTGGGGTGCACCACGGTCCACGCGCCGCGCAGCTTGAGCACCGGGGCCGCGGCCGCTGCGAGCTCCTCCATCTCCGCGTCGGTGAGCGGGTCGCCGTGCAGCGCCACCCGCCACTCGAAGGCGAACATGGCGTCGGGGCCGAACAGCCCTGTGTTGAGCAGGTCCTCCCGCTTCCCCCCACCGCCACCGGCTGGCGCGGGCCGCCGCTCGAGCACCGCGCTGGCGGTCAGGTCGCGGCCCAGGCTGCGCGGCCACAGGACGTCGACGCCGCGCTCCTTGAGCGCCTGGACGCCCTCCTCGAGAAGGCTGGCGATCTCGTCACCGTCGAGGGTGATCTGGTCGGGCACGGCCAGCTCCTGGAGCCGGTCGAGCACCGGCCACGCCTGGGCCGCACCGCGCAGCGCGATGGCGGCGTGGGTGCGCGCCCGCTCGCCGAAGCCGTGCTCCGCCGCCGTTCCCGTCCACAGCAGCGCGGCGTCACACAGATGCAGCGGGTTCGCCTCGTCGTGCACCTGGAGCACCAGCCGGACGCTGCCCGCGGCCAGGTCCTCCTCGTCGGCCTCGACGCGCAGCGAGATGCTCACCAGGCTCGGCAGCTGGTCGGCGGGTCGGCCGTCCTCGCTGCGGTGGCGTGCGATCCGGGCCTGGAGGCGGGCCGCGAAGTCCCGGCTTTGGGCACTCCCGGTCCTCGGAGAGGCCGGTCGCGGCTCCAGAACAGGTCGGTGGGTGGCCGCCGGCATCAACCGGGCGGCGCGGCCCGGTGTCGGGGCGCTGCGCGGCACGCAGTCGGCGACCGCGTCGAGGACGCCGCGGACCAGCTGCTCGGCGTGCGCGGCGTCGACGTCGTCGTACTGCCGGGCCTGGGCGAGCAACCGGATCCGCTCGGTGTCCTCACCGTCCACGACCGCCTGCCAGCCCGAGCCGTCGGGTGTGGGAGCCAGCTTGCCGGCGGCGACGAGCCGGAGGCCGAGCAGCGCGGCCGCGGAGAGCAGCGCGACACTCGGGTGGAGGTCGTCACGCGTGTGCGACTTCGTCAACACCGGCAGCGCGCCGCGCATCGGCATCGGGACGGTCCGACGCTCACCGGTGAACTCCACGACCCCCTCACGAGCCGGCGTCGAGGGGCGGAACGTCGCCGGGCCGGTGACGGGAACGAAGCTCACCGCAGAGACGGTAGCCGTCACCGCGGACACCTCCGCCCGCGGCGAGACGCCCACCGCGCTCGACCGGCGGCGGCGTAGGTCGCCCCGGCTACGCTCGGTCACCATGACGATCCTCGACACGCCGATCGCCCGCCTCGACGGCACCCCGACCACGCTGGGTGAGATCACCGGAGGGCGGCCGGCCCTGCTGGTCAACGTGGCGAGCAAGTGCGGCCTGACCCCGCAGTACGCCGGCCTGGAGCGCCTCCACGAGACCTACGCCGACCGCGGCTTCACCGTCGTGGGACTGCCCTGCAACCAGTTCATGGGCCAGGAGCCGGGCTCCGCGGAGGAGATCCAGGAGTTCTGCTCAGCCACCTACGGCGTCACCTTCCCGATGACCGAGAAGATCGAGGTCAACGGTGAGGGTCGCCACCCCGTCTACGCCGAGCTCACCACCACCGCCGACGAGAAGGGCACCGACGGCGACATCGCGTGGAACTTCGAGAAGTTCCTCGTCGACGGCTCCGGCAAGGTCGTCGCGCGGTTCTCCCCCGGGGTGGAGCCCGAGGACGAGCGCATCATCAGCGCGATCGAGGCGCAGCTCTCCTGATCCAGCCGGGACGCCCACCGATGGGCGTCCCGAGCGCCGGCCGGCGAGGGCTTGGTCACACCCGCCGGAGCGTTCACCGAAGCGTCACGTTATTGGATCGCGCGGCCGGCAGGAAGGCACCTATCTTTACCCGGTGACTTCCGACCTTACCCAGGACCCACCCGCCGCTCAGGGCGCGGTGAACCCCGCTGACGAGAAGCTCGACCGAGCCGTCTTCGTCGTGGCCGGCGTCGTCGTGCTCGGCTCCATCATGTCGATCCTCGACATCACGGTCGTCAACGTCGCGCTGCCGACATTCCAGACCGCGCTGTCCGACGGTGCCGACATCGCCTACTCGACCGTGGCGTGGACCGTCACCGGCTACACGCTCGCCCTCGCCGCGGTGATCCCGCTGACGGGGTGGGCGGCCGACCGCTTCGGCACCAAGAAGCTCTTCATGGCCGCCGTGGCGCTGTTCACGATCGGATCGGCGCTGTGCGCCACCGCGTGGAGCATCGAGGCGCTCATCGCCTTCCGGGTGTTGCAGGGCATCGGCGGCGGCATGCTGATGCCGCTCGGCATGACGATCATGACGCGGGCGGCCGGGCCGCACCGGATGGGCAAGCTGATGGCGATCCTCGGCGTCCCGATGCTGCTCGGACCGATCCTGGGCCCGATCCTGGGCGGCTGGCTCATCGACGTCGCGTCGTGGCACTGGGTCTTCCTGATCAACCTGCCGCTCGGCGTGATCACCCTGGTCTACGCGGCGATGGCACTGCCCAAGGACCACGTCGACCCGTCCGAGTCCTTCGACTTCGTCGGCATGCTCCTGATGTCGCCGGGCCTGGCGCTGTTCCTCTACGGCGTCTCCTCGATCCCCGAGACCGGCACGGTCGCCTCCGCCAAGGTGCTGGTCCCCGGCCTCATCGGGGTGTTGCTGATCGTCGGCTTCGTGTTCTGGTCGTTCCGGCCGAAGCACCCGCTGCTCGACCTGCGCCTGTTCCGCGACCGCCAGTTCACCGTCTCGAACATCATCATGTTCCTCTTCGCCGGCGCCTTCTTCGGCGCGCTGCTGCTCGTCCCGACGTACTTCCAGCAGGTTCGCGGCGAGTCCACGCTGAACGCCGGCCTGCTGGTCGCACCGCAGGGTCTGGGCGCCATGCTGGTGATGCCGGTCGCCGGCGTGCTTGCCGACAAGATCCCGGTCGGCCGCATCGTGCCGTTCGGGTTCATCGGCATCATCGTCGGCATGATCGGTCTGGCGACCAGCACGTCGCCCGACACCCCGATCTGGCACATCTGCGCGTGGCTGTTCGTGATGGGACTCGGCATGGGCGGCACGATGATGCCGATCTTCACCGCCGCGCTGCGCACGCTCACCCAGCACGAGGTCGCTCGCGGGTCGACGCTGCTCAACGTGATCCAGCAGATCGCCAGCTCCGCCGGTGTCGCGGTCATCTCCGTGGTGCTCACCAACAAGCTGAACAGCTCCGACGCAGTCGGCGCGGCGACCGCGGCCCAGGAGGCGCAGGCGAACGGCGAGCAGCCGCCGGCCTTCGCCGCCGAGCTGATGGCGAAGCTGGGCGACCGGTTCCAGTCGACGGTGTTCGCCGACATGGCCGACGCCTTCCAGACCAGCTACGTCGTCGCCCTGGTGATCCTCGTCGTCACGCTCGTCCCGGTCGCGTTCCTGCCCCGCAAGCGGGAGGAGGGCCTCGACGCCCCTCAGCAGCCGACCACGCTGATGCACTGAACGGTCCGCGACAGCTGATTCAGCACGCCCCGCGCCTGGCCTCCAGGTGCGGGGCGTTCGGCTTTCTCCGGGTGCGCTCCGGCGACCGGCCGGGTCAGGCGTCGGTCGCGAGCACGAGGGGGTACGCCGCCGCGGCACCGGCCCGGCGGAGGGCGGTGGCGGCCACGGTGAGGGTCCAGCCGGTCACGACGCGGTCGTCGACGAGGAGCACCCGCGCGCCCGGCGGGATCTCACCTCGCAGGGCGAACCGTCGGGAGACGGCCGCGACCCGCTGCGCGGAGTTGGTGGCGCCCTGGCCGGGCAGCACGGAGTCGTCCTCCACGGCGAAGGTGGCCACCACCGGCAGGTGCAGGTAGCGCGAGAGCCCCTCGGCCAGGTCGCGCACCAGCACGGGCCGGCTCACCGACTCCACCGCGACGATCGCGTCGACCGACGGGCGCCACTCCTGCAGCACCTCCACGACGGCCCGCACGAGCGGCACCGGGACCGGTCCGTCGTCGGAGCGGAACAGCTCGCGCAGCGCCTGGCCGCGGCCGAGGTCGGTCAGCCGCGCCACCGCCCGGCCCTCCTCGGCGCCGTCGGCGATCTTGCCCTTGAGGTCGACCCCGAGGGTGGCGAGCGCCTGCGGCCACATCTTGCGCGGCTCCAGCGGCACGCCCGGACGCGCCAGCCGGGCACCCGCCTCCTGCACCGCGGCCTCGCTGACGGCCGCCGGGAGGGAGAGTCCACCGCAGTTGTCGCAGCGGCCGCAGTCGCCCTCGCCGGCGAGCGTGGGGTCGTCGAGCTGGTCGCGCAGGTACCGCATCCGGCAGCCGGTCGTGGCCAGATAGCCCAGCATCGCGGCCTGCTCGCGCTCGCGGGCCTCGGCGACCCGGGCGTAGCGCTCGGCGTCGTAGGTCCACGGCTGGCCGGTGGCCTCCCACCCGCCGCGCACCCGCCGGACCGCACCATCGACATCGAGCACCTTGAGCATCGTCTCGAGCCGGGTGCGGGAGAGGTCGACGTACGTCTCCAGGGCGGGGGTGCTCAGCGGCCGCCCCGCCTCGGCGAGGGCGTCGAGGGTGCGCCGGACCTGCTCCTCGCGAGGGAAGGCGAGCGAGGCGAAGTAGGCCCAGATGTCGCGGTCCTCCACGCCGGGGAGGAGCACCACCGAGGCGTCGCCCGTGATGCCACGGCCGGCGCGGCCGATCTGCTGGTAGTAGGCCACCGGTGAGGACGGGGCACCGACGTTGACGACGAAGCCGAGCGGCGCGTCGAAGCCCATCCCGAGCGCGCTGGTCGCCACCAGCGCCTTGATCCGCCCGGCGGCGAGGTCCTGCTCGAGCGTCTCGCGCTCGCCCGCCTCCGTCCGGCCGGAGTACGCCGCCACGTGGTGCCCCCGGGAGCGGAGGTAGTCGGCGATCTCCTGGGTGGCGGCCACGGTCAGGCAGTAGACGATCCCCGAGCCCGGCTGCTCCGCGAGGTGGTCGGCCAGCCAGGCCAGCCGCTGCTCGGGGGTCTTCAGCCGCACCACTCCGAGCCGCAGCGTCTCGCGGTCCAGCGACCCCCGCAGCACCAGGGTGTCGCCGCCCAGCTGCTCCGCGACGTCGGCGGTCACGCGCGCATTGGCCGTCGCCGTCGTCGCCAGCACCGGGATGCCGGCGGGGAGGTCGTCGAGGAGGGTGCGGATGCGGCGGTAGTCGGGCCGGAAGTCGTGGCCCCAGTCGGAGATGCAGTGGGCCTCGTCGACCACCAGCAGCCCGCAGGTCGCCGCCAGCTGCGGCAGCACGGCGTCGCGGAACCCGGGGTTGTTGAGGCGCTCGGGGCTGACCAGCAGCACATCGACCTCACCGGCGTTGACCGAGTCCTGGATGGCCGCCCAGTCCTCGACGTTGGTGGAGTTGATGGTCACCGCGCGGATGCCGGCGCGGCGCGCGGCCTCGATCTGGTTGCGCATCAGGGCCAGCAGCGGCGAGACGATGACCGTCGGCCCGGCACCGGCCTCGCGCAGCAGCAGCGTGGCGACGAAGTAGACCGCCGACTTGCCCCAACCGGTGCGCTGCACGACCAGCGCCCGCCGCTTGTCCTCGACCAGGGCCGAGATCGCCGACCACTGGTCGTCGCGGAGCCGGGCGTCGCTGTGCCCCTCGCGCGGGCCGACCAGGGCGCGAAGGTGCTCCTCGGCGCGGGCGCGGGCGTCGGTGAGGGCGGGAGGGGTCATGCCCGCCTGTCTACCAGGGCACGCCGACGGCGTACTCCGGCACCCGACCGGTGCGCCGCCCTCGGACCCGGTGCGCCGCCGCGACGGCGCACCGGTCGCGAGAACTCAGCGTGACATCGCCGCGAGCGACGGCTACCAGATCCGCACCCGGTCGGCCGGGTCCAGCCACAGCCCGTCGCCGGGCTGCGTGGTGAACACCTCGTGGAACTCGTCGAGGTTGCGCACGATGTTGGCGCGGAACTCCGGCGGCGAGTGCGGGTCGATGGTGAGGTACTGCTGCTCCTGCTCCTTGCGGCGCTTGGTGCGCCACACGAACGCCCAGTTCATGAAGAGCCGCTGCCGGTCCTCGACCGAGGCCTCCCCGCCGCACGCGATCAGGTAGGCCCGGTGGGCGATGGTGAGCCCACCGAGGTCACCGATGTTCTCGCCGACGGTCAGCGCGCCGTTGACCTTCTCACCGGGCAGGCTGCGCGGCTCGAAGCCGTCGTACTGCTCGATGAGGGCCTTCGACTTCAGCTCGAAGGCCGCCTTGTCGTCGGGGGTCCACCAGTCGTTGAGGTTGCCCAGCCCGTCGAACTGCGCGCCCTGGTCGTCGAAGCCGTGGCCGATCTCGTGGCCGATGACCGCCCCGATGCCGCCGTAGTTCTCGGCCGGGTGGGCGTCGGGGCTGAAGAACGGCTTCTGCAGGATGCCGGCGGGGAAGCAGATCTCGTTGGTGCCGGGGTTGTAGTAGGCGTTGACGGTCTGCGGGAGCATGAACCACTCGTCGCGGTCGACCGGTGAGCCGATCTTGCCGAGCTGGCGGTCGGTCTCGAAGGCCGACGCGGCGTGGACGTTGGCGATCAGGTCGTCCTTGGTGATCACCAGCGCGGAGTAGTCGCGGAACCTCTCCGGGTAGCCGATCTTCGGCCGGAAGGTCTCGAGCTTGGAGTACGCCCGCTGCTTGGTGTCCTCGGTCATCCAGTCGAGCTGGCTGATCGACTCCCGGTACGCCGCCAGCAGGTTGTCGACCAGGTCGTCCATCATCGCCTTGGACGTCGGGGGGAAGTGGCGGGCGACGTACTCCTTGCCGACCGCCTCGCCCAGGGCGCCCTCGACCAGCGCGACGCCGCGCTTCCACCGTGCGCGCAGCTCGGGGGTGCCGTTGAGGGTGCGACCGTAGAAGTCGAAGTTGGTCTCGACGAAGTCGTCGGTCAGGTAGGGGGCGGCCGCCCGCAGCACGTGCACGGCCAGCCAGGCCTGCCAGTCGGCGATGGGCGTCTCGGTCAGCACCGTGGAGAGGTGCTCGAAGAACGACGGCTGCCGCACGCAGGTCTCGGCCAGCAGCACCGAGGCGTCGTGGTGCTGGGCGCCGGTCAGATTGGTGACGTAGACGTCCCAGTCGAACGCCGGGCACAGCCGGCGCAGGTCAGCCAGGGTGGTCAGGTTGTAGGTCTTCTGGACGTCGCGGGTCTCAGCGCGCTCCCAGTGGCCCGCGGCGATCCGGGTGTCGAGGGCGAGCACGGTCGCCGCCTTGCCGGCCGGGTCCTCCACGCCGCCCAGCTCGAGCAGCCGGGAGAGGTAGGCGAGGTACTTCTCGCGCACCTCGGCGAACTTGTCGTCGCGGTAGTAGGACTCGTCGGGCAGGCCGAGGCCGCCCTGGAGCAGGTTGACGAGATAGCGCTCGGAGTCGCGGTCGTCGTTGTCGACGTAGGACCCGAACAGGCCGTGACCGCCGATCCGCTCGAACTCGCCCAGGAAGGCCGCCAGGTCGCGGGTGTCGCGCAGGCTGTCGACCGCGGCCAGCAGCGGCCGCAGCGGCTCGGTGCCGCGCGCTGCGATCGCGTCGGTGTCCATGAACGAGGCGTAGAGGTCGCCGATCTTCTGGGCGTCGGTGCCGGGCTCGCCGCCCGAGGCCGCCAGCTCCTCGATGATCGTGCGCACGTGCGCCTCGGCCTCGTCGGCCAGCTGCACGAAGGGGCCCCAGGAGGACCGGTCGGACGGGATCTCGGTCTCCGCGAGCCACCGGCCGTTGACGTGGCCGAAGAGGTCGTCCTGCGGACGAACGGACAGGTCCATGCCCTCGCGGGCGTCGTCGAGCATGCTCACGCCTAGACCCTAGCCGGGCGGGTGGACTTCAGCTCGGCTCGACGATCCGCGCGAGCTCGAAGTGCATGGGGTCGGTCCACTTCCAGCGGCCGCCCCAGGCGAAGCCCCACTTCTCGAAGATGGAGACCACGGTGCGGTCGATCTCGCCGACGCTGCCGCGCTGGTTGCCCGGCACGTTGATGTCGAAGGCCAGGCCGAAGGCGTGGTTGGACAGCGTCTGGCTGCCGGCGATGAAGCGGGGGTAGTAGCAGCCGGCGTACTGGTCGGGGTAGATCTTGTCGGCCAGGCCGCGCTCGACGATCTCGGCGAGCGCCTCCTTCAGCTGCGGGAAGATGTGCTTGTTGCACGTGATCGAGCCGAGGATCGGCACCGTCTCGGTCGTGATGTGCGAGCGCACCCACTCCGCACTCGGGATCACCCGCCCGTCCGCGACGGTGTAGGAGTACTCCCCCACAGCGTCGGCCACTGCGCCGACCAGCACCGGCACCTGCACCGCCTGCGGGTCCAGGCCCAGCTGGGCGACGACGTCGAGCCGCTGGATGGAGACGCCCTCACCGACGATCCGCTTGATCGGGGTGACGACCCGGTCGGGCGCCGCGATCCCGGTGGAGATCAGCAGGGCGTTGTGCCGGGGGAAGCCGAGCGTCTCACCCCACTTCTCATTGACGACGGCGTCGACCGCGCCGGTGATCTGCGGCGCGTCGGTGATGCCGACGTGCAGTTTCGGCGCGTGCTCGCCCTCACCGAGTGCCAGGAAGCCGTGCTCGTCGAAACCCACCGTCTCCTTGACGCCCGGCGCGAGCACGATCTCGCCGCCCGCGGCACGGTCCCAGACCTCCGGGTTGTCGGCGATGTGCAGCGGCGTGAAGGCGCGGTACGCCGCCAGGTCGGCCGCGACCACGTTGAGCAGGCGCCCCTGGACGCTGGGCTGGGCCCGGGAGATCGGGACGACGCCGGTGACGCCGTCGACCTTCCGGATCCGCTCGATCATCGCCTGGTCGATCGTGGTGTCGGCGGCGACCAGGATGTCGGCCGAGGCGAGCGGGCCGGTCCGTGGGCCCGGTGGTGGCACGGCGTGCGCGGGGTCGGCGGCCTCGGGGGAGACACCAGCGGTCTCCTCCGGGCTCTCCGGCGCCGTGGTGCTCCCCGTCGGCGCCGTCGGGGTGCTCTCGCTCGCCGTGCTCTCGCTCGCTCGGGCGTCACCCTCGGATCCGCCGGTGCAGGCGGTCGCCGACAGCGCGACCAGGGCTCCCACGAGCCCGGCCGCGGCGGTCCGGCGCAGCTGCGCGCCGGGCACTCGTTGCCTCACCTGCTGACCTCCCCCGCGGTCCAGGGTAGGCCAGCACCGATGCCCTTCGCCGAGGGATCGTCCGGTCCGGGGGCCTGCTACTTCTCGGCCGCCGCACCGGCCAGGACCTGGGCGACCGCCCACGCCATCCCGTCGGCGACATCTCGCGGCGTGCCGGCGGGATACATGACATGGCTGAACATCGACCGGACGACCAGGTCGACGGCGATGGCGACCTCGCGGTCGCCGAGCGGGTGGTCGTAGGTGGTCAGGTGCTCGCGCACGGTGGCGCTGACGCCTTCGAGCAGCGACTCGGAGTGCGAGCTGAGGTAGGGCAGCAGCTCGGTGTCGGCGCCGTGGGTGGCTGACGCGACGGCGCGGAGGAGCTCGTTGCCGTGGGCGAGCTCGAGCACGCCCGTGCAGGCGGCCCGGACGCCGGCGACGAGGTCGTCGGGGTGCTCGGTGAACCCGCAGGCGATGGCGTCGAGGAACTGGTGGAGCTCGCGGAGGATCATCGCCTCGGCCAGCTGCGGCTTGGCGCCGATCTCGTTGTAGACGGTCTGCCGGCTGACCCCGACCTCGGCGGCGAGCCGGGCCATGGTGACGTGGGTCCAGCCGACCTCGGTGGTCATCGCGACGGCGGCGTCCAGCAGCCGACCCCGCAACGCCGAGGGCCGGCGCCGGGGCCGGGGCAGGGCGACCTCGCCGACGTCTCCGGCAGGGCTCCCCGCACCGACCCCCACCTCGGCCCCCGAGCCGCCTGTGACTGACATGGGCGTCACTCTAGGCGTGGCATGGGCCGCGCGGGAGGTCCCCGGCCAGCAGCCCCGCTGCGAGACCCACCCCGGCCGAAGGCAGGCGCGCACCCGGCCCGCTAGTTTGACCCAGTGAGCACTCCCTTCGGCATCGACTTCGGCGGCACCGGCATCAAGGGCGCACCCGTCGACCTCCAGGCCGGCGACTTCGCCGAGGACCGGGTCCGGATCACCACGCCTCGTCCGTCCACCCCCGCCGCGGTGGCCGAGGTGTTCGTCGAGCTGCTCGGCCACTTCCCCGACTGCACGGGCCCGGTGGGCGTCACCGTGCCTGGCGTGGTCCGGCACGGGGTGGTGCACAGCGCCGCCAACATCGACCCCGCGTGGGTCGGCACCGACGCCGACCGGCTCTTCACCGAGGCCACCGGGCGTGACGTGCACGTGGTCAACGACGCCGACGCCGCCGGGCTCGCCGAGGTCCGCTACGGCGCCGCCCGCGGGCGCCGTGGGCTGGTCATCGTCACCACGCTCGGCACCGGCATCGGATCGGCGCTCATCCACGACGGTGTGCTGGTGCCCAACTCCGAGCTGGGGCACCTCGAGATCGAGGGGTACGACGCCGAGTCGCGCGCCGCCAACAGCGCTCGCGAGCGTGAGGAGCTCGACTGGGCGGCGTGGGCGGAGCGGTTGACCACCTACTACCGGACGCTGGAGAAGCTGTTCTCGCCCGACCTGTTCGTGATCGGCGGCGGGGTGAGCAAGCACGCCGACGAGTTCCTGCCGCTGCTGCGGGTCAGCACCGAGATGGTGCCGGCGACGCTGCGCAACAAGGCCGGTGTGGTCGGCGCGGCGCTCTACGCGGCCGAGGCCAGCTAGCGCTCCCTCGTCCCCGCCGGGGCGTGCACCAGTGCGGCGATCTCGCGCTCGAGCGCGTTGAAGTCGCTCGCGTTGACGTCGCGGTGCTCGCCCAGGTCGACCGGGACGATCCGGGAGATGTGGCCCGGCACGCCGTGGGAGGCGCCTCCGGTCATCACCACCACCCGGTCGGCGAGGTAGACCGCCTCCTCGATGGAGTGGGTGACGAAGAGGACCGTGGTGCCGGTCTCGCCCACGATGCGGTGCAGCTCGCGCTGCAGCTGCGTGCGGGTGAGGGCGTCGAGGGCACCGAACGGCTCGTCCATCAGCAGCACGCTCGGCTGGTTGGCCAACACGCGTGCGATGGCCACCCGTTGCTGCATCCCCCCGGAGAGCTGGCCGGGGAAGCGGTCGGCGAACCGCTCGAGACCGACCAGGGCGATGTACTCCTCCGCCCGCTGGCGGGCGATGCCCCGGGTGACGCCCCGCTGGCGCAGGCCGAAGCGGACGTTCTCGGCGACGGTCAGCCAGGGGAAGAGGCCGTAGTCCTGGAAGACCACTCCCCGGTCCGGTCCCGGACGCGTGACCGGCCGGCCGCCGACCGAGGCGGTGCCTGCCGTGACGGACTCGAAGCCGGCCAGCATCCGGAGCACGGTCGACTTGCCGCAGCCGGACGCACCGACGATCGCGACGAACTCACCGGGCAGCACCTCGAGGGAGACGCCAGCGACGGCGTCGACGCTCCCGGACGAGGCGGCGTAGGTCTTGCGGACGTCGTCGAGGACGACCCGGCCTGCGTGGCTCTCGGAGATGATCACGAGTGGCCTCCTCGGACCAGGGGACGGCGACCGAAGCCGAGGCGGAGCAGCCCGACCAGCAACCGGTCGGAGATCAGGCCGGCCAGGCCGATGCAGATCATGCCGACGACGATCACGTCGGTGCGGACCAGCTCACGGGCGAGGGTGATCATCGCCCCGAGCCCGCTGTCGATGCCGTTGGCCTCGCCGAGCACCAGGATGACCCAGGCCAGGCCCAGGCCGAGCCGGAGACCGCTGACGATCCCCGGCGTCGCGGCCGGCACGACGACCTTGCCGAGCACCCCCATCGGGGAGGTGCCGAGCATCAGTGATGCCTCGACCAGTCGCGGCGGCACCTCACGGACCGCCGCGATGGTGTTGAGCAGGATCGGGAAGAACGCGGAGATCAGGATCAGGAAGATGGTGGCCTGCGAGCCGAACCCGATGATCAGCAGCACCAGCGGCACCCACGCCGTCGCCGGCACGGGGCGGACCAGGTTGACGGTCAGGTCGAGCGCCCGGTTGACCCACGCGTAATAGCCC
>JAPSKJ010000236.1 GCA_031177735.1 Nocardioides sp. | reverse complement strand
CCCGCAGCAGGACGGCCAGCCGGACCAGGTCGATGCGGTGGGCGGCGTACAGGCTGCCGAGCTCGGCGCGGTCGAACCTCATCTCGGGCGTGCGGAGGCGATCGCCTCTTCCTCCTCAGGTGAGAGCTGCTGCTCGCACTTCCAGCCGGTGACGCTCTTGGCGTAGCTGCGCGCCTCGCTGCGCCCGTGGATGCTGGTGAGCACCACACCGTCACCGGCGTCGTCGAGCAGCGCCAGCGACCAGGACAGGTGCCCACCCATGTCGCCGAAGGCGTCGTAGCGCACCACCGCGAGGTGCCGCAGCGCCGCGGAGGCCTCCGCGCGCAGCGCGGCGACCTCCTGCCGCAACCCCAGCACGTCCTCGGGCAGCGGCTCCGACTCCGACCCGCTCAGCGTCGGCCGCGCCCCCGAGCGCTGCCAGGCCATCCCGGCGAGGGCGAGCGCGGCGACGGCGGTCAACAGGCTGAGAACGGCGAGGGCGGTCACGCTCTCGACCCTAGACTCCAGCTGTGACCGACCAGCGCAAGATCGCCTACCAGGGCGAGCCAGGCGCCAACTCCCACATCGTCTGCCGCGAGCACTACCCCGACTGGGAGGCGGTGCCCTGCGCCTCCTTCGAGGACGTCTTCGCGGCGGTGGAGAACGGCGACGCCGACCTGGCGATGATCCCGATCGACAACTCGATCGCCGGGCGCGTGGCCGACATCCACCACTTCCTGCCGACCTCCGACCTGCACATCGTGGGCGAGCACTTCCTGCGGATCCGGTTCCACCTGATGGGCCTGCCCGGCACCTCGATCGAGGAGGTCCGCACCGTGCACAGCCACGTCCACGCGCTGGGCCAGTGCCGCAAGATCATCCGTGAGCACGGCTTCACGCCGGTGATCTCCGGTGACACGGCTGGCGCTGCCCGCGAGGTCGTCGAGGCGGGCGACCCCACCATGGCGGCGATCGCGCCGCCCCTGGCGGCGGAGGTCTACGGGCTGCAGGTGCTCGCCGAGGACATCGAGGACGAGGACCACAACACCACCCGCTTCGTCGTGCTCTCCCGCGACTTCGTGACCGCGCCGGCCGGTGAGGGTCCGGTCGTGACCACCTTCATCTTCAACGTGCGCAACCTCCCGGCCTCGCTCTACAAGGCGTTGGGCGGCTTCGCCACCAACGGCGTCAACATGACCAAGCTGGAGTCCTACATGGTCGGCGGCGAGTTCACCGCCACGCAGTTCCTCGCCGAGGTCGACGGCCACCCCGACGACCCTCCGCTCAAGCGCGCGCTCGAGGAGCTGACCTTCTTCACCACCGACGTGAAGGTGCTCGGCGTCTACCCCGCCGACCCCTTCCGCGGCTGAGCCGGCCCGAGCGCCGACCGGCGCGGCGTCGTACGCCGGCGGGCGGTCCCCTGTCCGCCACCCCGATGGCAGCGGCCACCACCTGGTCCGGGAGAATCGGCTGGTGAGCGCTGTCGAACTCGTCGTGCTGGCTTTCGCGTTGGCCATGGACGCCGTCGCGGTGTCCTTGGCCGAGGGGCTGCGGCTGCGCCGGCCCACCTGGCGCGCCGCGGTGCTGATGGCGTTCATGTTCGGGCTGTTCCAGGCGCTGATGCCGGTGATCGGATGGGTGTTGGCCTTCTGGGCCGCCGACGCCGTCAGCGAGGCCACGCCGTGGATCGCGTTCGTGCTGCTCGCCGTCATCGGCGGGAAGATGGTCAAGGAGTCCTTCGACGAGGACGACGACCACACCACCCCGACGGTGACCGTCCGCTCGGTCCTGCCGCTGGCCATCGCCACGTCGATCGACGCCGCGGCCGTGGGGGTGACCTTCGGTGTGCTGGAGGTCGACGTGGCGCCGGCGGTGACTCTGATCGGCGTGGTGACCTTCGTGCTCTCGCTCGGCGCGGTCTTCGCCGGGGCCCGGGTGGGCGAGAAGCTCGGCCGGTGGGCCACCCTCACCGGTGGTGTCATCCTGATCGTGATCGGCCTGCGCATCCTGCTCAGCCACCTGCTCGGCTGACGCGGTCAGAGGGCACCCGCGGGCCCGACACGTACCGGGGACATCACCCGGGACATCCCGGGACATAAGGTGCAGGCATGGTGGGCGCGGACAGTGAGGTCGGTCGGCTCCGCACGGTGATGCTGCACCGGCCCGGACCGGAGCTGCGCCGGCTCACGCCGCGCAACAACGACAAGCTGCTCTTCGACGGGATCCCGTGGGTGTCCCGGGCGCAGGAGGAGCACGATGCCTTCGCCGAGGCGCTGCGCGAGCGCGACGTCGAGGTGCTCTACCTGACCGACCTGCTCACCGAGACCCTCGAGCTGGCGGAGGTCCGCGAGCAGGCCATCGGCCAGCTCCTGGCGGAGACCCTCGCGCTCGGCGACACCATGCGCGGCTACCTCGCCGGTTTCCTGCGGGACGCCTCACCCGCGGAGCTGACCACCCACCTGACCGCTGGGATCCGCAACGACGAGGTGCGCGGCGGCTTCGGGCTGGTCACCCGCCTGCTGCCGCACGACGCGTTCCTGGTCGACCCGCTCCCCAACCTGCTGTTCACCCGTGACTCCAGCGTATGGATCCGCGACCGGGTGGCGATCACCTCCCTGGCGATGCCCGCCCGCCAGCGCGAGACCCAGCTGACCGAGCTGATCTACGCCTGCCACCCCCGCTTCGCCGGCACTCGCCGGGTGCACGGCAGCCACCTGGAGCACGTCGAGGGCGGCGACGTACTCCTCCTCTCCCCCGGTGTCGTCGCCGTCGGCGTCGGCGAGCGCACCACTCCCGCGGGCGCGGAGCGACTCGCGCGCCAGCTCTTCGCCGACGGGCTCGCGCACACCGTCCTGGCCGTGCCGATCGCCCAGGAGCGGGCGACGATGCACCTGGACACCATCTGCACCCTCGTCGACGTGGACAAGATGGTCGTCTACCCCAACGTCATCGACAGTCTCCAGGCCTACGCCGTCACGCCGGCCGGCACGCTCGACGACACCGGCCACGCGAAGCTCGAGGTGGCGCCGGCCCGCCCGTTCCTGGAGGCCGCGGCGGAGGCGATGGGCATCGACCGGCTGCACCACGTCGACACCGGGCTCGACCCGGTCAGCGCCGAGCGCGAGCAGTGGGACGACGGCAACAACACCCTCGCCCTGGCGCCCCGCCTGGTGGTCGCCTACGAGCGCAACCGGGAGACCAACGCCGCCCTGGAGGCGGCCGGCATCGAGGTCATCGCGATCGCGGGATCCGAGCTCGGCTCGGGACGGGGCGGACCACGCTGCATGAGCTGCCCGGTGACGCGCGAGCCCCTCGCCGGACCCGCTGCCGGTTGAGAAGCGGGTGTGCTTGGGCAGCGAATAGCTACTGGCGCGTATCTCGGCCGGTCCTCGCTCGTTGTCGGGGTAACTGCCATTCCAGCCCGCTAAGGATCCCCCGTGGCCGAGTCGTTCTTCAGCATGTTCTCCCCCCAGGAGATCGCCAAGATCAGCGCGTCTGGCACCCGCGTCAACCTGCCCCAGGGGTGGTCGCCCATCTGGGAGTCGACCCCGGCCGACAAGGCCTACATCATCTTGTCCGGCACCGTCTCGGTGCGCTCCGGCGGCCAGGAGATCGCCCAGCTCGGCGCGGGTGACATCGTCGGCGAGGCCGCGATCGTCAACCACTCGCTGCGCACGGCCAGCATCGTGGCCCTGACGCCGCTGGAGCTGATCCACCTCACCCGCGAGGCGATCGAGCGGCTCAGCATCGAGATGCCGAGCTTCGCCAAGGCGCTCGAGAAGGTCGCCGCCGCCCGGATGAAGGCCAGCTCCTGAGCAGACGCCTCGACGACGACGCCCCGGAGCAGCCGCTCGGCGTCGCCGTCGAGCCGCCTCCCGCTCCCGCCCCGGAGGTGCTGCACGGGCTGCTGCAGATGATCGACGGCTACCTCCTCGGCGAGGTGCCGAGCCTGACCCGCCTGCAGGTGTGCGAGCAGGCCGGCGTGCCGCTCGCCGTCGCCGAGGAGCTGTGGCGGCTGCTCGGCTTCCCGCACGCCTCCGACGACGAGGTGGCGTTCACCCCCGCCGACGTGGAGGCACTGCGGCACACCCAGTCGCTGATGCGCCTGGGTGTGTTGAGCGCCGAGCGGCAGTCGGCCCTGGTGCGCACGTGGGGCCGGTCCTTCGCCCGGCTCGCGGAGTGGCAGGTCTCCCTCATCACCGACGTGGCGGTCGAGCGCGGCACCTCGGCCGACGACGTGGTCGCCCTGGCCGAGGAGATCATCCCGCGCGTCGAGCAGCTGCAGAACTACGCCTGGCGCCGTCACCTGGCCAGCGCCGCCAGCCGCCTGCTCGCCACCGAGCAGGGTGGCCAGGTGATGGCGGTCGGGTTCGTCGACATCGTGGGCTACACCTCGCGCAGCAAGGAGCTCAGCGAGCAGGACCTGGTCGCCTGGATCGAGCACTTCGAGGACGAGGCGGCGCGGCTCGTCGTCGAG
>JAPSKJ010000235.1 GCA_031177735.1 Nocardioides sp. | reverse complement strand
ATCCCGTTCGCGAGGGCCTCGGCGACCTCGGCCGCGGTGGCGGAGCCCCGGAACTTGTCGGGGGCCAGCACGACGAGCGGGCCGGTCACCGCTGCGGCGTACTCTCGCGCAGGACGACGGTGCCGGCCAGGCTCGCGGGCGGCCGCCCGTCCTGCAGGGCGACGTGCACGGCCGCCCGACCGGCCTCGACCAGCGGCAGGCGAACGGTGGTCAACGGCGGCACGGCGTCACGCGCGGCGGGGACGTCGTCGAACCCCGCGATCGCGATGTCCTCGGGCACCCGGAGCCCGCGGTCGCGGAGCGCGGTCATCGCCCCGATGGCGATGACGTCGCTGATGGCGAGCACGAGGTCGACGTGCTCGAGCACCTCCTCGGGCAGTGCGGCGATGGTCGCGTAGCCGCCGTCGCGCGAGAGGTCGCAGGCGAGGACGAGGTCGTCGGGGATGGGCGCGCCACAGGCCGCGGCTCCCTCGCGCAGGCCGGCGACGCGCTCCTCGGTCGTCACCAGCCCGGTCGGGCCGCCGAGCACGAGCATCCGGCGGTAGCCGAGCCCGTGGACCGCGGTGGCCAGCTCGCGCCCGGCCTGCTCGTTGCGGAAGTCGATGGAGGGGTACGGCGTCGTGGACTGGCTGAGGAACACCGGTCGCCCCCCGATCCCGACGTAGGCCTCGAGCTCTCGCTCCAGCTCGGCGTTCATGTGGCCCGATCGCTGGCGGGAGCCGGCCAGGACGATGACCCGGGGACGTTGACCACGCAGCGAGCGCACGAGGTGCACCTCGCGCTCGGCGTCGCGGCGGGTCAGCGCCATGGTGGTGATGAGGCCCGCCTCCTCGGCGGCCTCGCTCACCCCCATCGCGATCATGGAGAAGTAGGGGTCGGTGATGTCGGGCAGCACCAACGTGACCGTGGTCGAGAGCCCGCGAGCCGTGGCCTGGGCGGCCAGGTTGGCCGTGTAGTCGAGCCTCGCAGCAGCGGCCAGGACGCGGTCGCGGTACTCCTGGGCGACCTTGCGCTCGCCACCGTTGAGCACGCGCGAGGCCGTCGCCATCGAGACGCCGGCCTCGCGGGCGACATCGGCGAGCGTGGCGGTGCCCATGACGACCCCCTCTGGACGCCCGGGCCGGCGTGTCCGACCGTCGACCTGGGGCACCAGACTATCCACGCGCGCTCAGCCCTTCACCGCGCCCGCCGTCAGTCCGCTCATCACCCAGCGCTGGGTCAGCACGAACACGACGAGGATGGGCAGCACGGCGAGCAGCAGTGTCGGGAAGACCTGCGTGTAGTCGGCCGAGTACTCCCCGACCGAGGCGTACACGCCGGTGGTCACCGTGTAGAGGCCGGACCCGGGACCGAGGATCAGCTGAGGGCTGGCGAAGTCGTTCCACACGCTGAGCGAGTTCAGGATGAAGACCGTCGCGAGGATCGGCTTCATCAGGGGCAGGATCACCTGACCGACGATCCGGTAGGGGCCGGCCCCGTCGATGGCCGCGGCTTCGTCGAGCGACTTCGGCAGCATCCGGATGAAGCCGGTGAAGACGAAGATCGTGAACGGGATGGTGGTCGACGCCATGAACAGCACCAGCCCGGGGAAGGTGCCCATCAGGCCGACCGCCCGGAGGACGAAGATGACCGGCACCAAGATGACCTGGGTCGGGATGAACATGCCCGAGATGAAGAAGAGCAGCGCGAGCCGGAACACCAGGCGCGACGAGCGCGCGATCACGTAGGCCGCTGGCACGCACACGGTGAGTGCCACCGCGTTGACGCACAGGACCAGCGCGAAGGTGATGAGGTAGCCGTAGGCGATGTCGAAGTCCGGGTTGTTCCACGCGTCGACGAGGTGGCGCACCGTCAGGTCGGCCGGGTTCAGCGCGAACGGCCGGCTGACGATGTCCTGCTGGTCCTTGAAGGCGTTGACGACCAGGAGGTACATCGGGATCAGCATGAGCAGGCAGAGCACGCCCACCGTGAGGTACCAGGCGGCCGAGTGGCGGTCCTGGCGCCCGGCTGCCCTCCGCGGGGCCGGCAGCTGCACGCCGCTCATGACGCCGCCTCGTCACTGCGCCGGCGCATCGCCAGCACCCCGAAGGCCAGGACTGCGGCGACCACGATCAGCACGACCGCCTCGGCCGAGGCCAGGCCGACCTCGCGCTTGGGGAAGGAGACCGCCAGGATCTCGTAGGCGAACGTCTTCGTCGAGCCCGCCGGCCCGCCGCCGGTGAGCGACACGACGACGTCGTAGGTCTTGAGCAAGGAGATCATGGAGGTCACCAGCGCCACCGTCACCGACGGCGCGAGCGCCGGCCAGGTGACGTTGCGGAAGGTCTGCCACCGGCTCGCGCCGTCGATCCGAGCCGCCTCGAGGAGGTCGCTCGGCACGGCTTGGAGACCGGCGAGGTAGATGAGGAGCTGCACGCCGAACTGGGCCCAGGCGATGACGCACACCAGCGTGCCGAGCGCCCAGGTGGTGTCGCTCAGGAACGGCAGCGGGCTGCCACCGAGGGAGTCGAGCAGGGAGTTGACCGCGCCCTGCGGGCCGAGGATCGCCGCCCACAGGAAGCCGACGACGATCAGGCTCAGCACGTGCGGGTAGAACATCACCACGCGGGCCAGTGCGGTCAGCCGCGTGGTGCGCCACAGCAGCAGCGCCAGCGACAGGGCCAACCCGTTGACCAGCAGCGAGCCGACCACCGCGACGATGGCGGTGACCATCATGGTCTGCGTGATGTCGGAGGTGGCGAAGACCCGCTGGTAGTTGTCGAGCCCGACGAACTCCGGTTGCTGGGTGGGGAACCCGTTGTAGTCGGTCAGGCTGTAGTAGACGGCGTACCCGACCGGCACGACCAGGAGGGCGACGAAGACCACCATCGCCGGAATGACCATCGACAGCTCCGTGAGCAGGGAACGGCCACGTGGCCGGCCCCGTCTCGGCGTGCCGCGGTTCGCTCCCGGCGACCTGCGGCGCGGCGGGTCACCAGGGCGAGGCCCCGGGGTCTTCCCGGTCACCTCCGTCATGGCGGTCATTCGTCGCCCTCCTTCAGCGTGTTGCCGTCAGTGCGCCGTCGCGTGGCTCAGCGCGACTCTTCGGCCCACGAGTCGAGCTCCTCAGCGGCGGCTGCGGGGCTGGCGCCGGTGTAGAGACTCTGCACGATCTCGGTGAACTTGTCGTTCAGCCCGACGACCGGCAACCGGATGTCACCGGCGCCCTCACCGACCGTCACCAGCGCGGGAGCCTCGTCGATGATGGCCTGGACCTGCTGGGCGACCGGCGAGGACTGCGCGGTCGAGCCGGTGCGGAAGACACCGTCGGCGGCCAGCTGGCTGTCGATCGCCTCCTGGTCGGTGACGAGGTACTCGACCAGCTGGAGGGCGGCGTCGGTCCGCTCGCTGCCGGCGTGGATCATGTAGGGGTCGGCCATCGTGGCGCCCTGCGGCCCCGGGTAGGACATGCCGTCCTGCACCGGCGGCGAGAACACGCCGACCTCGAACGGCAGGTCTCCAGCCTTGTCGATGGTGGCGACCAGCCAGCTGCCGAGCGGGTACATCCCCACCTTGCCGCCCAGGAAGTTGGCGTCGGCTGTCGTCGGGTCCAGGCCCACGTCGCTCTTGGCGATGTAACCCTTGTCCAGCCACTCGGCGTACTGCTCGAACATGGGCTGGAACGCCTCGCCCAGGGTCAGCTCGCCGTCGGTGACGGCGGCCTGCCACTCCGGGTGCTCGGTGTTGAGCGTGGGGTGCCACAGCTGCTGGAGCTGCAGGCCGGTCTGCCACTGGCCGGCGGTCTGGAGGGGCGTGTAGCCGGCCGCGGCGAGCTTCTCCATCGCTGCGGTCATCTCGGCCCACGTCTGCGGGGGCTGCGTGATCCCGGCCTCCTCGAAGGCCGTCTTGTTGTAGTAGACCAGCGACTGGGCCTGCGAGCCGACGCCGACGACGAGGTTCTTGCCGTCCAGGGCGTAGGTGTCAGCCATCGGGGTGTCGGCGACCCACGCCTGGTCGGTCAGGTCGAGCAGCTCGGGCGCGATCTGCTTGTCGGGGAAGATCGACTGGATGACGTCCGGGGCGGTCCCGGCGGCCAGCTGCGAGCTGAAGGTCTCGCTGACGTTGGTGCCGCTCGGCCCCTCGATCTTGACGTCGATGCCGGTCTCGTCCTCGAAAGGCTTCACCAGGTCGTTCCAGTAGGTCTTCGTCAGGTTGTCGGTGAGGTTGACGAGCATCCGCACCTGCGCCTCGTCGCTGCTCCCGCCGCTGTCACCACTCCCGCCGCACGAGGCGAGCAGCAGCGGGGCGACGGCCGCCGCAGCGATCAGACCAGCTTTCCGGGTTGTGTGTGCCACCGCGTGTCTCCGTTTCGTCTCCGGGTGCGCTGGTGCTCGACGTCCCACGCAGCTACAGTTGGGAAAGCGCTATCCCGTACGTGAGGAACGTAACACATCTCACCTTTGGCGCAACCCCTTCTTCC
>JAPSKJ010000234.1 GCA_031177735.1 Nocardioides sp. | reverse complement strand
TCGCTGACCGCCGTGGGCCGGAAGTCGGCGGGCGCGGCTGCCATCACGACCGCGTCGGCGCCCGAGGCAGCGCTCAGCACGGCCTCGCGCAGCTCGGCGGTGGTCTCCACGCGGATCACCTTCACGCCGGCCGGGTCGGACAGCGCCACGTTGGCGGCGACCAGGGTGACCTCGGCTCCGCGGGCGACGGCGGCGCGGGCGAGCGCGTAGCCCTGGAGCCCGGTCGAGCGGTTGCCGAGGAAGCGGACCGGGTCGAGGAACTCGCGGGTACCGCCGGCGCTGACGACGACGTGGCGGCCGATGAGGTCCTGGGCGCCGGCGCGACCGGCACCGTCGCCTCGCGCCAGCACCTGCACGCACAGCTCGAAGATCTCGACCGGGTCGGGCAGGCGGCCCTTGCCGGTGTCCTTGCCGGTGAGCCGGCCCTCGGCCGGCTCGATCACGACGGCGCCGCGGCGGCGCAGGGTGGCCACGTTGTCCTGCGTGGCGGGGTGCTCCCACATCTCGGTGTGCATCGCCGGGGCGAAGACGACCGGGCAGCGGGCGGTGAGCAGCGTGTTGGTCAGCAGGTCGTCGGCGAGCCCGTGGGCGGCCTTGGCGAGCAGGTCGGCCGTGGCCGGGGCGACGACGACCAGATCGGCCGCCTGGCCGATCCGCACGTGCGGCACCTCGTGGACCGAGCTCCACACGTCGGTGGCGACCGGCTTGCCGGACAGCGCGGCCCAGGTCGGAGCGCCGACGAACTCCAGCGCCGCGGAGGTCGGCACGACGGTGACGTCGTGGCCGGACTCGGTCAGGCGCCGCAGCAGCTCGGCCGCCTTGTAGGCCGCGATCCCGCCGGCCACCCCCAAGACGACACGCGGCCGCCCCCCGGCGTGGGGGGCGGCCTCGGGCGGCGTACTGGTGCTCAGTGTCGGCTCAGGTCACTCGGCGGCGAACGGGTCAGCCGACGTGGCGGCCTTGGCGGCGGCCTCCTCGGCAGCCAGCTCGGCCGGGTCGATGTCCTCGCAGACGAGCAGGTCCTCGTTGACCTCGCGCAGCGCGATCGAGAGCGGCTTCTCCTGCACGTGGGTCTCGACGAGCGGGCCGACGTACTCCAGCAGGCCCTCGCCGAGCTGGGAGTAGTAGGCGTTGATCTGGCGCGCGCGCTTGGCGCTGAACAGGACCAGCTTGTACTTGCTGTCGGTCTTGGTCAGCAGTTCGTCGATCGAGGGGTTGGTCACGCCCTGGGCGTCGATCTCGGGGGCAGCCACTATCAAGCCTCTTCGCTCATCGGGGTATCGCTCGGGATGCCGAGCGTCATCAAGGTTACCAACTGCTCCGCGGCATCGTGAACTTCGCGGTTGACGATGGTGACGTCGAACTCGCTCTCCGCAGCGAGCTCGACCCGGGCCGTCTCGAGCCGCCGCTCCCGCTCCTCCTCCGACTCCGTGCCGCGGCCGACCAGGCGGCGCACCAGCTCCTCCCACGACGGCGGGGCCAGGAACACGAAGAGCGCGCCGGGCATGGTCTGCCGGACCTGCCGGGCGCCCTGGAGGTCGATCTCGAGCATGGCCGGCCGTCCGGCGGCCAGCGCCTCCTCGACCGGCTTGCGCGGCGTGCCGTAGCGAGCGGCCTTGTGCACCACCGCCCACTCGAGCAGCTCGTCCTCGGCGACCATCCGGTCGAACTCCTCGTCGGAGACGAACCAGTAGTGCACGCCGTCGACCTCGCCGGGCCGCGGCGCGCGGGTGGTCGCCGAGACCGAGATCCAGACCTCGGGGTGATGGGCGCGCACGTCAGCGGAGACGGTGCCCTTGCCGACGGCCGTCGGGCCGGCCAGGACGACGAGCCGTGACGGCGCGCCATCAACCACGCTGGGAGAACTCCTTGGTGAGCGCGGCGATCTGGTTGGCGCCCAGACCACGCACTCGCCGGCTCTCCGCGATGTTGAGCCGCTCCATCATCTGGCGGGCGCGGACCTTGCCCAGCCCGGGCATGGCCTGGAGCAGGTCGATGACCTTCATCTTGCCGATGACGTCGTTGACCTGGCCCTCGTTGATCACGTCGACGATCGAGCCGCCGGAGTTCTTGAGCCGGTTCTTCACCTCGGCCCTCTCCCGACGAGAGGCGGCGGCCTTCTCGAGAGCCGCCTGGCGCTGTTCGGGAGTGAGAGGAGGCAGGGCCACGGGTCAGGATCCTTGCGGTCGGAGGGGTAGGTGCGCGTCAATCTAGCCACTCACCCCGGGACCGGCAACGCGGGGTCACCCTCGGAGGCTCCCGGCGCCGGCGACGTCCCTGCCGGCTGGGTCGGGAGCTCCGCGCGGGTCCGGGCAGGATTCCGGCCGGACCCCTACAGGGTCAGCGGGGTGTGGCACACGTCGCGGACCTGCTGCTCGACCGTGGCCAGGGCGCGCAGGGTGCGCTCGCTGCCGACCGCGTCGGCGGCTCCGGCGATGCGGTCGGTCTGCTCCTGGCTCAGGCCGGCGGGCGGGTCGGCCGCGTCGTACGCCGTCGGCTCGACGCCCGCGTCGTGGAGTGCGTCCTCGAGCTGCTCGAGGGTGGTGACGATCCGCGTCCAGTGGCCGGCGACGTCGTCGGGCGACTCCGCCTCCAGGTCACGCAGGATCGGCAGCGCCTCGATGAGGGCGGCCTCGCCCCCGCTGGCGAGCGTCTCGGTCAGCTCCTGCTGGTGCTCGGAGACGGTGTCGCAGTAGGCGGCGTAGGGGTCGTCCTCGCCGCAGGCCGCCGCGAGCGGCAGCACGGCGAGCAGACCGAGGACCAGCCTGGCCGCGGCCGGGCGGCGGCGCCTCCGCGAGCGGGTCGTCATGCCCCGGCCGCGGCCCGCAGCTCGTCGTTGGTGCGCACCGCGGCGTCGCGGAGGCCCGCGACCGACGGCCCGGCGCGCAGCAGCCCCCGGGAGGAGCTGGGCAGCACGGTCAGGGAGCCGAAGATCCGGCCGATGTCGGCTGCCGTGCCGCCCTGCTCGCCGAAGCCGGGGGCGAGGATCGGACCGCCGAAGTCCAGGCCGGAGGCGAGCGCCTCGTCGACGTCGCCGACGGTCGCGCCCACCACGGCACCGAAGGACCCCAGCGGTCGCACGCCGGCGTTGAGGGCGCGCAGGTGGGCGAACATGCGGGCGGCCACCGGCTCGCCGGTGTCGGTGGTCGAGCGCTGCACCTCCGGTCCCTCCTTGTTGGAGGTGAGACCGAGCACGAAGAGGCCGGCGCCGACCCGGCTGGCCACCTCGACGAAGGGCGCCAACGAGCCGAAGCCGAGGTAGGGCGAGACGGTGATCGCGTCGGAAGCCAGCGGCGAGGCGGGATCGAGGTAGGCATCGGCGTAGGCCTGCGACGTCGACCCGATGTCGCCGCGCTTGACGTCGAGCAGCACCAACGCGCCGGCCGCGCGCGACTCGGCGATCACCCGCTCGAGGACGGCGACACCGCGCGAGCCGAACCGCTCGTAGAAGGCCGACTGCGGCTTGACGACCGACACGTGCGGTGCCAAGCCCTCGACGGCCGTCAGGGCGAAGCGCTCCAGCCCGGCGACGTCGTCGGAGAGGCCCCAGTCGAGCAGGAGGGAGGAGTGCGGGTCGATGCCGGCGCACAGCGGCCCGCGGGCGTCCAGCGCGGCGTGCAGGCGAGCTCCGAAGGGCACCATCAGACGAACACTCCCCGGGCGATGCGGCGCGGCCACAACGGCCCCTCGTAGATGAGCGCGGTGTAGCCCTGGAGCAGGTCGGCCCCGGCGTCGAGGCGGGCCTGGGCGTCGGCCACGGTGGTGATGCCGCCGACGCCGACCAGGGTCAGGTCGTCCCCGACGCGCGCGCGCAGCATCCGCAGCACCTCCAGGGCCCGCGCGGCCAGGGGTCGGCCGGAGAGCCCGCCCGCGCCGACCGCCTCGACCTCGGCGGGATGGCTGCGCAGACCGGCGCGCGAGATGGTCGTGTTGGTGGCGACGATGCCGTCCAGACCGATCGCGAGCGCCAGGTCGGCCACCGCGAGCACGTCCTCGTCGGCGAGGTCCGGGGCGATCTTGACCAGCAGCGGCACCCGCCGCTCCCCGGTGGAAGCGTCGGCCACGGCGCGCACGTGGCGCAGCAGCGGCTCGAGCTTCTCGACCGCCTGGAGCGAGCGCAGCCCGGGCGTGTTGGGTGAGCTGACGTTGACGACGAGGTAGTCGGCGTACGGCGCGAGCAGCCGGGTGCTCTTGGCGTAGTCGGCCTCGACGGCGGCCTGGTCGTCCTCGGGGACCACCTTGGTCTTGCCGATGTTGACCCCGAGCACCGGACCGCGGCGCGAGCCGCGGGCGGCGGCGCGGGCGGCGAGGCGCTGGGCGACCACCTCGGCGCCGTCGTTGTTGAACCCCATCCGGTTGACGATCGCCCGGTCGCCGATCAGCCGGAACAGCCGCGGGGTCGGGTTGCCCGGCTGGGCCTCCCCCGTCACCGTGCCGACCTCGACGTGGCCGAAGCCGAGCGCG
>JAPSKJ010000233.1 GCA_031177735.1 Nocardioides sp. | reverse complement strand
TCGGCCTCACGCCGGCGCAGCTCGACCAGCGTCCGCTGGATCGCGATGTCGACGACCTTCTCCCCCGGGTCTCCGGACAGCGGGATCGGGCGGTAGCCGATGGCGAGGAGCGCTTGCACGAACGACATCGGGAGCTCGGTGCTCGCGGCGAGGAAGAACAGCCCCACCGCCGGCTGGCCCCACTGCTCGCTGGCGAACTGCAGCAGCCGCTCCCAGCGCGGGCGCTCCTCGGGCCGCGGCCGCCGACCCAGGATCGAGGACCCCAGGGTGGCGTCGATGTTCTCGCCGTCGACCAGCACGTACGTGGTGCGCTGCACGTCCTCCATGGGACGACCCTAAGCCAGTCGGAGAGGTCCTTCGGCTAGTCCTTCTTCTTCAGGGCCGACGGCTTGTGGACGGCCGTCCCGCCGCTCTTGTCGCTGCGGACCAGGTACTGCGGGTCGTCCTTGCTGGCCCGGACGGTCCGGCCGCCGGCCTCGGTGTCCTCGGTGATCTTCCGCTCCACGGTGCCCTCGGCGGTGCTGCCGTGGCTGTTCCAGGTGACCTTGTCGCCCTTCTTGAACTCCGCCATCTCCCTCACACCCTCTCCTGGTCCGCGTACCCGGGAGGTCGGGGCTTCATCCGTCGGTTCACTCCCAGCGCCGCTGCTGCTGGTAGCGCGCCTGCCAGCGGTAGCGGTGGAGCAGCCGGAGCGGGGCGGGGACCGCGCGCAGGGCGATGTCCTGGCGCTGCTCCGGCAGGCCTTCGACCACCCAGGGCACCAGCTCGCTGATCCAGCGGTAGCTCATGCCTCGCATCGCGCTCCGGTTGAGCGCACCCCACTCGCGAGTGGTGATCGTGTGCTTGATCAGCGGAAGCGCCTCACGCTCCTCGTGTCCCAGGTGGGAGCGCAGGATGCCGGCGAGGTCGTCGACGCGGTCGGCGAGCACACCGCGGTCCGCATCTGGTGTCGCCAGAGCGTCGTCGACGGCCGCGAGCGCCGGGTCGATGAGCGCGTGCTCGGCCTCCATGGCGTCGAGCAGCGCCAGCTCGTCGGGGTGCTCGGCGAGCTTGCGACGCATCAGCGGCCAGATGTAGGTGTCCTCGATCTGGTGGTGGTGGTGCAGCTCACGACGAAACCCGTGCCACCCGAGCAACACGGCCGCACGGCGGCGGGGGTCAGCGCCGCCGGGGCGGGCGGCGACGCGGGCGAGGCGCTCCAGGTCGCGGCGAAACGCATCGTGCAGGACGTTCATCAGCTCGAGGTCCTCATCGGACATCAGTGCGGTCCGGGTCGGCATGTCTGCTCCGTTTCGTGGTGTTCCGGGCGGTGGTCTTCCAGGCTCCGGCGCCTCCCGGGTCGGTGCAATCCCTCTTCTGTGGGGGATGGCGGGCCCCGCGTCAACCGCTCCATACTCGTGTGATGACGCTGTCGAGACCGGCGGCTCAGCTGCGTGACCAGGTGCGCACCGCGACGGTGAATGCCGTGGACGACGCGCACTTCCGGGCGCTCGTCCTCGACGCGATCAAGCGCGTCGTCCGGTTCGACAGCGCGTGCATCGCAACTGTTGATCCGGCCAGCCTGGTCCCGACTGCTCTCACCACGGTCGGCTACGACGATCCGCGCGTGGCGCTGTGGGCCGCCGAGGTCGAGTACGGCGCCGGTCCACCGGCCAACTCCTTCCGCGCGGTGGCGCAGCTGGCCACCCCCGTCCGGGTCAGTCGCGACGCCACGGGCGGCCGCTGGCGCGAGAGCCGTCACTACGCCGAGCTGCTGGCGCCGTTCGGTCTGCGCGACGAGCTGCGGATGGTGTTCCCGGCCCGAGACGGACGGCCCTGGGGCGTGGCGACGATGTCGCGCGGACCCGGCCTGCCCTTCGACGACGTAACGCTCCGTGTCCTCGCGCCGAGTCTGCGCGACATCGGCGAGGGAATGCGGGTGACACTGCTCCGTCGGGCACCGCACGCAGCGACGGCGTGTGGGACCGGAGCGGCGCTGGGCGCCCCCGGCCCGGCGGTCGTGGTCGTCGCCGCGGACGACGAACTGGCCGAGGCGACCCCGCGGGCCGTCGAGCTCCTCGAGCAGATCGGGCTCGGCGGTGCTCCACCCGTGATGGCGGCGCTGCGCTACCGCAACGCCGGCGCCCCGTCGATGCGGGTGCGCACGCGTGACGGCCACTGGCTGGTGCTGCGCGCCGGCCCGCTCGAGGCAGGGCGGGTTGCGGTGACCTTCGAGCACGCCCGGCCGCCCGAGGTGGTCTCGCTCGTCGCCGCGACGCACGGGCTCACCGAGCGGGAGGCGGACGTCCTCGCCGACGTCCTGGCAGGGCGCTCGCGGGCTGCGATCGCCCGCAACCTCCACATCAGCCCCTACACGGTGCAGGACCACCTCAAGAGCATCTTCGTCAAGACCGGGACGTCCAACCGGCAGACGTTGGTCGCCCACCTGGCGTTCGGCGAGTACCTCCCACGCATCGGGCGACCCGTCGGCGCCGACGGCTGGTTCGTCGACTGACCGGCCGCGAGGAGGTCACGACGACGGCCCCTCCCCTGCGACGGTGGTCACCGTGCCCGCGTCCGGGTCCCACCGGCGCAGCGTGGTGAGCACCAGCTCCACGTCAGCCCAGCCGAGCACGTCCACGGCACGTCCGGCCGCCTCGCGCGGCAGCCGCCGGGCCAGCGTGATGTGTGGGAGCCACCCCCGGTGCTGCAGGTCGTGCGCGTCCCGCCGCAGCGCCACGACCGCGGCCACCACGGTGTCGTCGACGTCGAGGGCACGGGCCACGGTGAGCCGTGCTCCGCCCAGCAGGAGCAGTCCGGTGGTGCGGACCCTCACCGGCAGGAGCGGTCCGATCAGGTCGGCGGCCCGCTCGTCAGGCGGGAGCGTGGCTGCCGCGAGCACGGTCAGGTGCGGGGTGTTCGTCGCCCCGCGGTGGTCCAGCTGCGAGGGCAGGCCGGCGTCGCCCAGCCGCTGCCAGTCGCCCAGCACCGCCTCGCGGCCGGTGTGGTCCGGCACGAGCTCGAAGGCGTGCAGTCGAGGCATCCGCATCGAGTACCCACCCGGCGGGGATCGGGTGCCGGGACATGGCCGGCAGCTGGTCGGGAAACCGGGCGGCATGAGCACGTCGAGCACCCCGGAGCCGGGCGCAGCCATGGACATCTTCGACGCTGTGGACGGCAGCCTGGCCTGCCGCGTGTGCGGAGCGCTCGTCGCGACGGACTACCGCGAAGTGCACTGGAGCTGGCACGAGACCCCGAACGGCGCCTGAGAAACGGCCCTGAGAAACGGCCCTGAGGAACGGCCCTGGGAGCTCGACCCGAAGACGGCAGGCGGCTCAGGCGCCCTGGCCGAGCGGCTCGATGTCTCCTCGCTCGACCAGCTCCTCCAAGGCGGACGCGCAGCCCGACTCCCAGCGACCGGAGTCGGCTTGGAACGACACCACGGCCTCTCCGGCGCAGCGGCCGGGGTCGCCGCCGCCCTCGGCGTGGTAGGAGCACCGGCCGGCCGCGGCGGCCGAGCCCGGCTCGTGCAGGTCAGGGTCGAAGGCGTGGGAGGGATTCATTCGCAAGACCGCCGTCCGTCGAGGGGGGCTCCGATCCTCGCACCGCCTCGCCCAGCCCGCCAGCCCGGTTTGCCGCCCAGCAGGCTGGGGACCAGCATCGGATGAGCGAGCTGGCGAGGGTGGGCACTGTCGCCGTCCGTGGGCTGCTCGTCGTGATCCTCCTGATCGGGGTGGTGGTGGCGATCCTGTGGGCGGTGCAGCGCCAGCTCATCTACTTCCCCGACCGCACGCGCGTGCCGCCGGCAGGTGACGTCGTGCCCGGCGCGCGCGACGTCACCGTGCGGACCGAGGACGGACTGCGGCTGACCGCCTGGTTCGTGCCGCCCCGGGCAGCTCCGACGCAGCCACCGATGGCGGTGCTGGTGGCGCCGGGCAACGGCGGCAACCGTGCGGGCAGGGCCGGGCTGGCGCAGGAGCTGAGCGCGCGGGGGCTCGCGGTCATGCTGATGGACTACCGCGGGTACGGCGGCAACCCGGGCAGCCCGAGCGAGCAGGGTCTGCTCGCCGACGCCTCGGCGGCGGCGCAGGCTCTGACCGACCTGGGCTACCCGCCGGAGCGGACGATCTACTTCGGGGAGTCCCTCGGCACGGCGGTCGTGGCGGCCCTCCAGGCGCAGCGCCCACCCGCGGGCGTGGTGCTGCGCTCGCCGTTCACCGAGCTGGCCGACGTGGGTGCCCACCACTACCCCTACCTCCCGGTGCGGCTGCTCCTCCGCGACCGCTTCCCGACCATCGAGCACCTCAGGACGAGCGCGGTGCCGACCACGGTGATCTACGCCGAGCACGACACGGTGGTCCCCTCCCCCCTCAGCGCCCGGGTGGCCGACGCCGTCCCGCACCTGGTGGAGCGGATCGTCGTCCCGCGCGCCGACCACAACGACCCGGTGATGTTCGGCGCTCGGGTCGCCGAGGCGGTCCGGCGGCTGTGCGACTCGGTGTCGTGACGC
>JAPSKJ010000232.1 GCA_031177735.1 Nocardioides sp. | reverse complement strand
GTCGACGTCGCCGTCTACGGCGACTGGGCTCCGGAGGAGTACGTCGAGGCCGGCGAGGTCAAGGGCTGGTCGGTCGAGATGACGACGATGATGTCGCAGAAGCTCGGCGTGCCGTTCGAGTACCACCCCAGCGGCTTCGACTCCATCATCCCGAGCCTCGAGAACGGCCGCTACGACCTGGCGGTCGCCAGCCTCGGCGTGACGCCGGAGCGGCTGGCCAGCCTGGACTTCGTGCCACTGCAGAAGGAGGGCACGGCGTTCGCCTGGAAGAAGGGCAGCGACGAGGCCGCGGTCTCCTCCGTCGAGGAGGTCTGTGGCATGTCCGTCGCCGTGCTCACCGGTGCGTGGGAGTACGACTACCTCACCGAGCACAACCCGGAGATCTGCGGTGACAACCCGATGGACATCCAGCAGTTCAAGGACCAGCCGAGTGCCGAGCTGGCGGTCTCCTCGGGCCGGGTCGACCTCGTCGCAGCAGGCTCCGGCAAGCTCGGTTACGCCGCGCAGCAGTCGGGTCAGCTCGAGGTCGGCGACTTCATCGTTGACGCCGTCTACAACGGTCTCGGCGTGCCGAAGGGCAGTGCCCTCGGGCCGGTGCTGCGCGATGCACTCCAGTCGATGATCGACGACGGCAGCTACGCCGAGATCCGCGCCGAGTGGGGCGCGTCGGAGGCCGGCAACCTGGACGAGGCGGTCCTGCTGACCGAAGCGGACCCGGAGGGCTGAGGTGCGATGTCGTCAGCAACGTTCGACGACTCGGTGACCGGCAAGGTGACCGGCGCACGCTCCGAGCCACCCCGGCTCGCCACCGCGGAGACAAAGGTCCACCGCCTCAAACACCCGAGCTGGTGGGTCGGTGGCGCGGCGGTCCTGATCCTGATCGGGACGTTCCTGCGCCTGCTGTTCACCAACGAGAACATGAAGTGGGACGTCGTCGGTGACTACCTCTTCCACGGCGAGATCCTGCACGGCCTGTGGGTGACCATCAAGCTCACCGCCCTCGCCATGGTGATCGGCCTGGGCCTGGGCATCGTGCTCGCGATCATGCGGCTCAGCAAGAATCCGCTGTTCCAGTCGGTCAGCTGGCTGTGGATCTGGTTCTTCCGCGGGGTGCCGCCGCTGGTGCAGATGGTCTTCTGGTTCAACCTGGCCACGTTGATCCCGGAGGTGCGCCTGGGCATCCCGTTCACGGACGTGGTCTGGCACACCTGGGACATGAACTCGCTGATGACGTCGTTCGCGGCGGCCATCCTCGGCCTGGCCCTGACCGAGAGCGCGTACGCCGCGGAGATGATCCGAGCGGGCATCATGGCCGTCCCCCGTGGGCAGGTCGAGGCCGCAGCGGCCCTCGGCATTCCCGGCCGCAAGGTGATGCAGCGCATCGTGCTCCCCCAAGCACTCCGGATCGTCATCCCGCCGATCGGCAACGACCTGATCTCGATGCTGAAGTTCACCTCGCTGGTGAGCGTGCTGGCGACACCGGACCTGCTCTACAGCGCCCAGATGATCTACTCGCGCAACTACCAGACCATCCCGCTGCTGATCGTGGCGACGCTGTGGTACCTCGTGCTCACGACGCTGTTCACCGTCGTCCAGCAGAGCGTCGAGCGGAAGGTGCACCACAAGCCGCTCCTGCAGGTCAACCGGCTGGGCTTCAACCCCTTCCGGTCCGGAAAGGTGGTCCCATGACCTGGCCACTGCTCAAGGCGAGCAACATCCACAAGGCCTACGGTGACAACGAGGTGCTCAAGGGCGTCGACCTCGAGGTGCACAAGGGCGAGGTGCAGTGCGTGATCGGCCCGTCAGGGTCCGGCAAGAGCACGTTGCTGCGCTGCCTCAATCGTCTCGAGGTGCCCGACCAGGGCTACGTCTACCTCGACGGTGAACCGATCGGCTTCGGCTGGGTGGGCGACGACCTCTGCGAGCTGCGGCCCGCCGCGCTGGCTCGCCAGCGCGAGCGGATGGGCATGGTGTTCCAGAGCTTCAACCTGTTCGGGCACCTGACCGCCCTCGAGAACGTCACCCTCGCGCCGCGACTGGTCAACGCCGAGCCGGAGCGCCAGGTGGTGGCTCGGGCGCGCGAGCTGCTGGCTCGTGTCGGGCTGGCCGACAAGGCCGACCACCGGCCCGACCAGCTCTCCGGCGGTCAGCAGCAGCGGGTCGCGATCGCGCGGGCGCTCGCGATGCAGCCGGAGGTCATGCTCTTCGACGAGCCGACGTCTGCGCTCGACCCGGAGCTGGTCGGCGAGGTGCTCGGTGTGATGTCGGAGCTCGCCCGCGACGGCATGACCATGGTGATCGTCACCCACGAGATGTCGTTCGCCGCCGACGTCTCGGACAAGGTCGTCTTCATGGACGGCGGACAGGTGGTCGAGGTCGGTACGCCGGATCAGGTGTTCCGGCACGCCCAGCACGCCCGGACGGCCAGCTTCCTCACCCGGGTGCTGTGATGGCGGCACCGCCCCGGCAGCTCTCGGCTTCGGAATGCGCTGCTGCGCTGTCCGACCACGAAGTCGTCGAGGCCATGGCGCGGGCCTTCGAGCTCGCCCACGTCCCGGGGGTGGCGCGTTGCCAGATGTCGACCGCGTCCGGCGCCGACCTGGTGTTCGGCCACGCCAGCGTGCTTCCCGGGCTGGGGCTGTGCGTCAAGGCGGGCATCCAGGTGCCCGGCAACAAGGCCCGCGGCGTCGACCCCGTGCAGGCCGCCGTCGCGCTCTTCGACGCCGACACCGGCGAGCCGCGGGCCTTCCTCGACGGCGGCACCGTCACGGTGCTCCGCACCGCCGGTGCACTGATCGCCGGCATCCGCGCGGTCGGCGCGCCGTCGCGCCCCCGCGTCGCGGTCATCGGCTGGGGTGCTCAGGCGCGGACGGTGGCGCGGATGGCGACGACCGTGCTCGGGGCCGAGGAGGTGCGCGTCTACGCGCGCACCCCGCCCGAGCTGCCGGGCGGCTACCTGGCCGCGGCATCGGTCGCAGCAGCCGTCGAGGGCGCCGACGTCGTCGCCTGCTGCACCACGGCCACCGAGCCGGTCGTCACCGCCGACCAGGTTGCGCCCGGAGCCGTCATCGCCTCGATGGGGTCCTACGGACCGGAGCTGTGCGAGATCGACCCTGAGATCGTGCGCCGCAGCGCGCTCGTGGCGGCCGACGTGCCGCCCTCGCAGCTGGGCCCGGTCACGCGCTTGGATGCGTCCGTGCCGGGCTGGGTCGACCTCGGACGCCCGGTCGTCGAATCCCGCGACCTGCGAACGGTGTTCGTCGGTGGCACGGGCGTCGAGGACGCCTGTGCAGCCTGGAGCGTGCTGCTTGGTTGGCCCGCGGTCGACGCGATCACCCGTCACTACACTCAGGATCCGTCGTCGACGCCGTCGGCGGCACCGCGCGACCATCGAGGGACGGCATGAAGCGACGTGGAGCCACGATCAGCGACGTGGCCGCGTCAGCTGGCGTCTCCCGCGCGACGGCAGCGCGGGTGCTCGGCGGTTACGGCTACGCGAGCGACAAGGTGCGCGACGCCGTCCTCTCCAGCGCACGCGAGCTCGGCTACGAGCCGAGCCGGATCGCGAAGACGATGCGCAACGGCAAGTCGCAGCTGATCGGCTTCGTCGCCGCCGACATCAGCGACGGGCTGTTCTCCGAGGCGCTCGGCGGGATCTGCTCGGTGGCCGACGACGAGGGCTACCAGGTGGTGGTCTTCAACAGCGCCGACCGCCTCGACGAGGAGCGCGATGGCATCAAGGCGCTGCTGTCCCACGGGGTCGACGGACTCATCGTGTCGCCGGTGATCCTCTCCCGCAGCGACCACCTGGTCGCCGCGGCGAGGCAGGTCCCCCTGGTCTGCCTCGACCGCGAGCTCGATGGGATGCCCGGCGTGGTCTCGGACAACCGGGCTGCGGCCCGACGAGCCGTCGAGAGCCTGATCGCGCACGGTCACCGCGACATCGCTCTCTTCTTGTCGATGCAGGCTGAGGAGCCGATCCGGGTGGACTCGCACGAGGGCGCGGCCACCGTGCACGGCCCCGAGCGCCCCTCCACCCTTCGTGCGCTCGGTTACCTGGACGCCATGGCCACCGTCGGTGGACCGGCCGATCTCGACCGGTTGGTGCTCTCGGAGCACCGCCGCTCCTCCCCCGACGCCGCGCGCCGGTGGCTCGTCGACCATCCGGAGGTCACTGCGGTGCTCGCCGCTGACTCCTACCAGGCCACGATCGTGTTCCGCGCGGTGCGCGACGCTGAGATCTCAGTGCCAGGTGACCTCTCCCTCGTCTGCTTCTCCGATGCGGAGTGGACCGAGCTGGTCTCCCCGCGTCTGGAGACGGTCACCCTCGATGGTTTCGAGATGGGCGTGCGCGCCGCATCAGCACTGCTGGAGCACATCTCCGGTCGGGTCGAGCCGGTCTCCGAGGTGGTCGCCACCATCACCCGGCCGGGTGCCAGCATCGCGCCGCCCACCCGGTAGGGATCCGGCTGCCTCGCCTGGCCACGGCCCTGGTCGTCCTGGAGGGG
>JAPSKJ010000231.1 GCA_031177735.1 Nocardioides sp. | reverse complement strand
CGGATCACCACTCGGTCGACGCCGCGCACCTCGCGGGCCTTGGCCTGGATGCCGAGCCGGCGGGCGACCCCGACCAGTGCGAGCGCCGCCTCCGAGCCCGGGCAGGTGACCTCGAGCGAGGACGACCGGCCCGGCTCGGTGAGGGAGCCGTGGGCGAGGAACGCACCCCGCCACGCCGCGACGGCATCGCAGGCACCGCCGGACACCACCGCCGGGGGCAGGCCGCGCACCGGACGACCGCGTTGGTCGAGCAGGCCGGTCTGGCGCGCCAGGGCCTCGCCGTCCTTGACGACCCGAACGATGTAGCGGCTGCCCTTGCGGATGCCGTTGCCCTGCACCATCACCACGTCGGAGCCGTGCCCGTAGACATCGGCGATGTCCTTGCGGAGCCGACGCGCGGCCGCGCCGGTGTCGAGCTCGGCCTCCACCACGATCCGGCCGTTCACGATGTGCAGCCCGCCCGCGAACCGGAGGGTCGAGGCCACCTCGGCCTTGCGGCAACAGGTCTTCGTGATCTGGGTGCTCGAGAGCTCCGCCTTCACCTGTCCCGTCATCGCCATGGCGCAGATCCTTTCACGACCGTCAACAACCCTCGGAGGCCGGCCGGGCGCCGATCGCTCGCGCGTGAGGCGGCTCTCTCAGCCCGCCATGATGCGGGCGTACGCCGCCGCGAGCTTGGCCGGGTCGTGGCGAGGTGTGCCGTCGCCGAGACTGACGTCGTCGACGGCGAGCGCGGCGCCGTAGGCGTCGACCACGTGCTGCAGATCGGCGAGGTGGTCCCCCACGTGGGTGCGGTCGGCCAGGACGGTGTGGACCTTGAGGTCGGGGGCGTGCTCGGCGAGAACAGCGAGGTGGTCGGCGGGGCCGAAGCCGTGCGTCTCCCCCGCCTGCTCGGCGAGGTTGAGCACCACCACGATGCGGGCGTCGGTGGCGACCAGGGCCTCCCGCAGCGCGGGCACCATCAAGTGCGGCAGCACGGAGGTGAACCAGGAGCCGGGACCGATGAAGATCCAGTCGGCGTCGGCGATCGCCGCGATGGCCTCCGGCGACGCGGCCGGGTCCTCCGGGACCAGCGCGATGGACTCGATCACGCCGTCGGTGGTCGCCACCTCGACCTGGCCGCGCACGCTGGTGAGGGCGTCGGGGTCGTCGGGGGCGAGACCGCGCACCTGGGCGGTGATGTCCATCGGTGTCAGGGCCATCGGCAGCACCCGGCCCTTGGCACCCAGCAGCCGGCCGACCCAGTCGAGCGCCTGGACGTGGTCGCCGAGCAGCTCCCACAGACCGACGATGAGCAGGTTGCCGAGGTTGTGCCCCTTCATCTCGCCCTCACCGGCGAAGCGGTGCTGCAGCACCTGCGCCCAGGTCTGACCCCAGTCGTCGGCGCCGCAGAGGGCGGCGAGGGCCATCCGCAGGTCGCCGGGTGGGAGCACGTCGAACTCGCGGCGCAGGCGCCCCGACGACCCGCCGTTGTCGGCGACGGTGACGATGGCGGTGAGGTCGTCGACGGTGAGGTCGTCGACCAGGATCCGCAGCGCGCTCAAGGAGGCGAACAGGCCGTGCCCGCCGCCGAACGCGACGGCGGCCTGGGCCCGGTCGAGGGAGGCCACCGGCACCATCACTCCCGCCCGAGGTCGCGGTGGATCGGTCGGGCGTCGTGGCCCAGCGCCGCCATCCGGCGGGCGATCTCCTCCGACATGGCGACGCTGCGGTGCTTGCCGCCCGTGCACCCGAGCGCGACCCGCATGAACCGCTTGCCTTCGCGGAGGTAGCCCTCGGCGACGCCGGCCAGCACGTCGACGTAGCCGTCGAGGAACTCCTTGGCACCCGGCTGGCTGTAGACGTAGTCGGCCACGGCGGGGTTGTCGCGGCCGTTGCCGGGGCGCAGTTCCGGGATCCAGTGTGGGTTGGGCAGGAAGCGCATGTCGGCGACGAAGTCAGCGTCGACGGGGATGCCGTACTTGAACCCGAAGCTGATCACCGCGACCTTGAGCCGGGTGACCTCCGGAGTGCCGAACGCCGCGGCGATCCGGTCGGTGAGCTGGTGCACGTTGAGTGCGGTGGTGTCGATGACCAGGTCGGCGTCGCTGCGCAGGTCGGCCAGCACCTCGCGCTCGCGCTGGAGACCGTCGAGCAACCGGCCGGTGCCCTGCAGCGGGTGCGGACGGCGGGCCGCCTCCTGACGCCGGACGAGCACCTCGTCGGTGGCGTCGAGGAACACCAGGGTGGCGCGGCGCCCCGTCACACCCTGGTGGAGGTTGGCGCGCAGGTGCTCGAAGAACGCCCCGGAGCGGACGTCGACCACGACGGCGATCCGCTGCTGGGGGCCACGCGACTGGTCGACGAGGCGCACCACGTCGGGGAGCAGGCTGGGCGGGAGGTTGTCGACGACGTAGAACCCGAGGTCCTCCAGCTCCTTGGCCGCGGTGCTGCGGCCCGCACCGGTCATGCCGGTGACGACGACCAGCTCGCCGGTTGCGTCGTCGATCATCTGCTCCCTCGGTGTTCTCTCGTGCTCAATGCTCTTCGATCTCGCCGGTGGCGGTGTTGACCGACACCCTGCCAGATCCGCTCTGCTTGCCGACGGCGTCCTTGATGGCGCTCGCCGTGGCGATGCCGATGCCTGGCACGGTGGCGATCTCCTCGACGGTGGCTCCGCGCAGCTTCTTCAGCGAGCCGAAGTGCTTGAGCAGCGTCTTGCGGCGCACCTCGCCCAGACCGGGCACGTCGTCGAGCAGGCTCTCGACCATGGTCTTGGACCGGCGCGAGCGGTGGTGACTGATCGCGAACCGGTGCGCCTCGTCGCGCACCCGCTGCAACAGGTAGAGCCCCTCGGAGCTGCGCGGCAGGATCACCGGGTCGGCCTGGCCGGGCAACCAGACCTCCTCCAGCCGCTTGGCGAGCCCGCACACCGGCACGTCGTCGATGCCGAGCTCGTCGAGCGCGGCCACCGCGGCAGCCACCTGCGGCTGACCGCCGTCGACCACGACGAGGCCGGGGGCATAGGCGAACTTGCGCGGCCGCCCGGTCTCGGGGTCGACCAGCATCGGACCGTTGTCGCCGGCGACCTCCGTGGAGGTGGCCTGCTCGTCGAGCAGCCGGCGGAAGCGGCGGGTGATCACCTCGCGCATCGCCCGGACGTCGTCGGAGCCGTCCTGGCCGCGGATGACGAAGCGGCGGTACTCGGACTTGCGCGCCAGGCCGTCCTCGAAGACGACCATCGACGCGACGATCTCCGAGCCCTGCAGGTGGGAGATGTCGTAGCACTCGATCCGCAACGGCGCCTCCGGCAGCTCGAGCGCCTCGGCGATCTCCTCCAGCGCGCGGTTGCGGGTGGTCAGGTCGCTGGCGCGCTTGGTCTTGTGCAGCGCGAGCGCCTGGCCGGCGTTGCGGGCCACCGTCTCGAGCAGCGTGCGCTTGTCGCCGCGCTGCGGCACCCGGATCTGCACGCGGCTGCCCCGCCGCTCGCTGAGCAGCTCCTCGAAGACCTCCTGGTCCGGCGGGAGCGCCGGCACCAGGATCTCGCGCGGGATGGAGTCGTCGGCGCCGTCGGAGTCGCCGCCGGCGTAGAGCTGGAGGAGGAAGTCCTCGACCAGCTTGCCGGTGTCGCCCTCGTCGACGCGGTCGGCGACCCAGCCACGTTGGCCACGGATCCGGCCGCCGCGCACGTAGAAGATCTGCACGGCCACCTCGAGGGGGTCCTCGGCGAGCGCGATCACGTCGGCGTCGGCACCGTCACCGAGCACGACCGCCTGCTTCTCCAGCGCGCGCTGCATCGCGCCGAGGTCGTCGCGCAGCCGTGCCGCACGCTCGAACTCGAGCGCCTCGCTCGCGGCGTACATCTCCTTCTCGATGCGGCGCAGGAACGCCGCGGTCTGGCCGCCCATGAAGTCGCAGAAGTCGTCGACGATGCGGCGGTGCTCCTCGGCGCTGACGTTGCCGACGCACGGGGCGGTGCACTTGTCGATGTAGCCCAGCAGGCAGGGCCGGCCGATCTGCTGGCTGCGCTTGAAGACGCCGTTGGAGCAGCTGCGCATCGGGAAGACGCGCAGCAGCACGTCGACGGTCTCGCGGATCGCCCAGGCATGGCTGTAGGGCCCGAAGTAGCGGGTGCCCTTGCGCTTGGCGCCCCGCCCGACCATGACCCGCGGGAACTCCTCCCCCACGGTGACCGCGAGCCAGGGATAGGACTTGTCGTCGCGGTACTTCACGTTGAACCGCGGGTCGAACTCCTTGATCCAGGAGTACTCCAGCTGGAGCGCCTCGACCTCGGTGTTGACGACCGTCCACTCCACGCTCGCCGCAGTGGTCACCATGGTGGCCGTGCGCGGGTGGAGGTTGCCGATGTCCTGGAAGTACGACGAGAGCCGGGCGCGCAGCGACTTGGCCTTGCCCACGTAGATGACGCGGCCCTTGGGGTCGCGGAACCGGTAGACCCCCGGCTGCGTCGGAATCTCCCCCGGACGCGGGCGATAGGTCCTCGGATCTGGCACGTCCCAACCCTACGGTCGGC
>JAPSKJ010000230.1 GCA_031177735.1 Nocardioides sp. | reverse complement strand
GCCTCCATCCCGACCGCGTCGATGACGGAGTCGGGTCCGCGGCCACCGGTGCGCGAGCGCAGCTCCTCACCGAGGTTGTCGACCTCCTCGATGTTGAACACCTCCGCCCCGCGGGAGGCGACCCGGCTGAGGCGCTCCGGCACCAGGTCGGCGACGAAGACCCGCAGACCGCGGTGGAGGGCGATGCGGGCAGCCATGTCGCCGATCGGGCCGGCGCCCAGGATCAGGACCGAGCCGCCATCGGGGACGGCGGCGTACTCCACCGCCTGCCAGGCCGTCGGCAGCACGTCGCTGAGGAAGAGGAACCGGTCGTCCGGCGGGCCGTCGGGCACCTTGACCGGGCCGTAGTCGGCGAACTGGACGCGTAGGTACTCCGCCTGTCCACCCGGCACCTGGCCGTAGAGCATGCTGTAGCCCAGCAGGCTCGCTCCGGTGCCGTGCTCGCGGTTCTGGGTGGTCTCGCACTGGCTCTGCAGACCCTGGTCGCACATCCAGCAGGACCCGCACGCCACGTTGAACGGGACCACGACCCGGTCGCCTGCCTTGAGCGTCGTGACCGCCGACCCGATCTCCTCGACGATCCCCATCGGCTCGTGGCCGACGATGTCGCCGGGCTGCATGAACGCCGAGAGCGGGTCGTAGAGGTGCAGGTCGGATCCGCACAGTCCGGTGCTGGTGACACGGATGATCGCGTCGGTCGGCTCGGTGATCGCCGGGTCCGGCACCGTCTCCACACGCATGTCTCTCGGGCCCTGCCAGGTCACTGCACGCACGGCTGTCTCCTCTTGTTCGGTCGTCGACAGTGCCTGCAGTACCCGCGCGGGGGCCAGTGCAGACGGCGGGTGCGGCGCTTCATCCCGCCCCCGAGCCACCGGCGGCCGCAGCCGGTCACTGCCCGGCGGCGTACTCCTCGACCTCGCCGAGCAGCCGCGCCTTGACGTCGTCGGGAGCGAACGAGACCCGCACGGCCGTGCGCGCCAGGTCGGCCAGCTCGCGCTCACCCAGGCCGAGCAGGTCGGCGGCGATCTCGTACTCCCGGTTGAGCGTGGTGTTGAACATCGGCGGGTCGTCGGAGTTGATCGTCACGGTGACGCCGGCCTCGACGAACGCGCGCAGCGGGTGCTCCGCCAGCGTGCCGACCGCTCGGGTGGCGACGTTGGAGGAGGGGCAGACCTCCAACGCGATGCCGGTCTCAGCGAGGTGGGCCAGCAGCGCCGGGTCCTGGGCCGCCGACGTGCCGTGACCGATCCGCTCCGCGTGCAGGTGCTCCAGGGCGTCCCACACCGTCTGCGGGCCGGTGGTCTCCCCCGCGTGCGGCACGCAGTGCAGGCCGGCGTCGCGTGCGGCGGTGAAGTGCGGCGCGAACTGCGGTCGCGGCACCCCGATCTCCGGTCCGCCGAGCCCGAAGGCGACCAGACCCTCGGGCCGGTGGTCGAGCGCGTAGGACAGCGTCGCGTCCGCCGACGGCACCCCCAGCTCGCCCGGGATGTCGTAGATCCAGCGCAGGACCAGCCCGAAGTCGCGTTCGGCCGCGACGCGCGCGTCCTCGATCGCCTCGGTGTAGGCCTCGATCGGGATGCCGGCGAGCACGGAGGTGTACGGCGTGCAGGTCAGCTCGGCGTAGCGCACCGACTGGCCCTCGGCGAGCTCGCGGGCGATCTCGTAGGTCAGGTAGTGGACGTCCTCGGCTGTCCTGATCAGGTTGACGACCGCGATGTAGACCTCGATGAAGTGCGCGAAGTCGCGGAACTCGTAGAACCGGCGCAGCTCCTCGAGGTCACTCGGCACGGTGCCCGGATGCCGCTGCGCGAGCTCGCTGACGATGCGGGGCGAGGCCGATCCGACGTGATGGACATGCAGCTCGGCCTTGGGCAGGCCGCGGATGAAGTCCGAGAGGGTGTCGGCGGAAGTCACGACCCGTGAGGCTAGCCGCCCGCCGACCGCTACGGGGAGACGGCCGCGATCAGGTTGGCGGCCAGCTCCTCGACCGTGCGCCCGTCCTGGAAGAGCTGACCGTCGAGCGCGATGGTCGGAGTGCCGCGTACGCCGGCGTTGACGGCCTCCTGCGTGGCCCGCTCCGCCACGTCCTCGGCCGAGCCGTCCTCGAGCGCCGCGCGCAACGCGGTCTCGTCGGCGCCCTCCTCCACGGCCCAGCCGATCAGGTCGTCCTGCGAGGGGAAGGGGCCCGACTCGGACGGCTGCTCGTCGAAGAACCGGTCGTGCACGGCCTTCGCGACCTCCTGGTCGCCCTGCAGCAGGACGCCCGCGAACACCTCGAGCGACTCACCCGAGTAGTCGAACTGCGCGAGCAGCTCGAAGGGGCGGTACTCCACGCGCACCTGGCCGTCGGCAGCCAGCTGGGCGAGCTCATCGGCCGTCTCGGCTTCGAGGTCACCGCAGAACGGGCAGAGGAAGTCCTCGAAGATGATGATCTGGTGCGGTGCGTCGGCCGGCCCGACGGCGACGCTGGTCGGGGTGTTGACGGCGGCATCCGCCCCGGCGCTCTCGCCCGCCGACGGCGAGGCACTGGTGGACGACGCGGCCGGAAGGTCGAGCTCACCGGAGTCGTCGCTGAGCCTGGTCGCGGCGAAACCGGCGATGACCACCAGCACCATCACCACGCCGACGATCAACCCGATCCGGGCGTTCCTGCTCATCTCATGTCTCCTTCAACCTCGCCCTTGTCGCTCATGTCTGTCTCCTCAGCACGCCTGAACAGCACCGTGTCGAGGGCCAACCGGCCACCGCCGCGCCAGGCCAGGAAGGCCGACAGCGCCAGCAGGCCGACGTCGCGGGCGATCTCCCACGGGTAGTCGGCGCTCGCACCTGCCTCGGCACCGCCGCCACCGAAGCAGCCGCAGTCGATCTCGATGCCCCGGGCCCAGACCGAGGCGATGCCCACGATGAACGCGACGAACAGTAGCGCCGAGACACCTCCGGACACCCGGGTCAGCACCCCCACGATCAGTGCGATGCCCACCACCACCTCGAGCGTCGGCAGCAGGTGGCCGACGACCTCGGCGAGGTCGGCGGGCAGCAGCTGATAGGCGCGCACCGCCTGCACGCTGGCGTACGGGTCACCGATCTTCACCGCCCCGGCCCACACCCACACGCCGCCGGTGAGCAGGCGGGCGGCAAGCGCGATCCAGGCGGACACACAGCGGAGGTTAGGGCGCCTGGCTGAGCCGAGGCTGAGCCGCCTGAGCGGGCGCTGAGAAGTCGAGCGCAGTCCGGCCGCACGCGTAAGGTGACGGCCGTGGCTGCCGCGAACGAACGACTCGTCTGGATCGACTGCGAGATGACGGGCCTCGACCTCACCGCCGACGCGCTGATCGAGGTCGCCGCCCTGGTCACCGACTTCGAGCTCAACGTGCTCGGTGAGGGCATCGACCTGGTCATCAAGCCTCCTGCCGAGGCCCTGGACCAGATGGACGACTTCGTCCGCACGATGCACACCAGCTCCGGGCTGCTGCCCGAGCTCGAGCACGGCATCACCCTGGCCGAGGCCGAGCAGCAGCTGCTGGCCTACATCAGGGAGCACTGTGCGCCCGACTCCCGGCCACCGCTGGCCGGCAACACCGTGGCCACCGACCGCGCCTTCCTGGCCCGTGACATGCGGGATCTGGAGTCGTTCCTCCACTACCGGATCGTCGACGTCTCCTCGATCAAGGAGCTCTCCCGCCGCTGGTTCCCCCGGGCCTACTTCCAGGCGCCGGCCAAGCGCGGCAACCACCGTGCGCTCGCCGACATCCAGGAGAGCATCGAGGAGCTGCGCTACTACCGCGAGGCGGTGTTCGTGCCGGCGCCCGGACCCGACAGCGACACCGCGAAGGCCATCGCGGCGCGCCACGGCGGATCACTCACCGGACTGGGCAACCCCGATTCAGCGGATGCCACCTGATTCCCCTATGCTTCATCCGGCCTCGGGACTCCTCGGATCCTGACGCCCATGGTGGGTGTAGCTCAGCTGGTAGAGCACCTGGTTGTGGTCCAGGTGGTCGCGGGTTCAAGTCCCGTCACTCACCCCAGACACGATGTTCGACCCCCGGCACCGCGCCGGGGGTCGGCGTCGTTCCAGGGGTCATCGCCCACCGTGCGGGCCGCGCCCTGCTCGCCGATGGTGCGCTTCCGCCAGCACCCTGCTAGTGTTCACCGTGTTGAAGAGAGCTCCGGCTCTCCCGCCGCCGAAGTCGGCAGCGGTGCAGTTGTTTCGTTGGTTTTCGCTTCCGGGCTGGACATCGAGCGCAGCAGGTGTCTTCAGCAGTACGGGGCCGAGCAGGGTGCTCCCCCGAGAGTTCAAAGGAAAACCGACATGGCTCAGGGCACTGTCAAGTGGTTCAACGACGACAAGGGCTTCGGCTTCATCGCTCAGGCGAGCGGCGGTCCGGACGTGTTCGTCCACCACACCGCCATCCAGGGCAACGGCTTCAAGTCGCTGGCCGAGAACCAGGCCGTCGAGTTCGACGTCACCCAGGGTCCCAAGGGCCCGCAGGCGGAGAACGTCGTCAAGCTCTGATCTTCTGATCAG
>JAPSKJ010000229.1 GCA_031177735.1 Nocardioides sp. | reverse complement strand
ACCTGCACGTCCTCCAGGCCGACCCGGGAGATCAGCGCGACGCCGTTCCACTGGTTGGTGCCCGCGGCGGCGATCTCGTAGCCCAGCGACTGCAGCCCCATCAGCGGCAGCTGGTCCTCGCGCGCCTTGGTCTCCTGCAGGGCGAGCACGTCGACGTCGTGCCGCTGGAGGAAGGCCTCCACCCGGCCGATCCGCGAGCGCAGAGAGTTGACGTTCCAGGTGGCGATCCGCACGCCGCCGACCCTACGACAGCGGCGGCGGAGCGGCGGGGGCCGCCTCGATCGTCGCGGTGAGCAGCTGCCTCACAGATGTGCAGTGCACGAAGTTGGGGATGGCCGCCGGCTCCGTGCGCTTCCTACCTTGTGGCACCCGCTCCATCCCACCCGCTCAATCCCATACGTATGAGGAGATCACGTGACCAAGCGCAGCCTCAGCCGGCTGGCCGCCCTCGCGGCCGGTGGCGCTCTCGCGGTGAGCCTGGGCGCACCCGTCCACGCCATGCTTCCCGACAGCGAGGTCCCGACCTACCAGGAGTTCAAGGCCTCGACCTACCAGGACGTCGACGGGCAGTACGTCGTCAACGGTGACGAGGTGGTCCGCCACCAGGGCGAGCTGCAGGAGTTCTACGACCGGATGGTCGGGCCCAAGCACGCCCACGAGGAAGGCCTGGTCGTCAACACCGTCAGCGGCCGCGACGACAAGTGGTCGGCCGCCCAGGCGGCCAACCTGACCTACTGCGTGAGCACCAGGTTCGGCTCGCGCCACGCCGACGTCGTCAACGCGATGGCCGGCGGCGCCGGGCTGTGGGAGGCCGCCTCGACGAAGGTGAACTTCGTCTACGTGCCCACCCACGACGCCAACTGCACCACCCGCAACACCAGCGTGCTGTTCTCGGTCGAGCCGGTGCAGACCTCGCAGTACATCGCCCGCGCGTTCTTCCCCAGCAGCCCGAAGCGCTCGCGCAACGTGCTCGTCGACGACTCCATCTGGAGCTCGGGCACCTGGGAGCCGGTCGACATCATGGGTCACGAGCTCGGCCACACCCTGGGCTTCCGCCACGAGCACACCCGGCCCGAGGCCGGCACCTGCTTCGAGGACACCAACTGGCGGCCGCTGACTCCCTACGACAGCGCCTCGATCATGCACTACCCGCAGTGCAACGGCTCCACGGACGACCTGGAGTTCCAGGCCTCCGACGCGGCCGGCGTGCGGGCGCTCTACGGCTCCTGAGCGCTCCGGTCCCACGCCCCAGCAGCGGCCCTCCCGTTTCCGCACGGGAGGGCTGCTCGCGGCGTGCCCGGCGGCCGCTGTCCCGGGAAGGCAGTGGCCGCAGCGTGCCGTGACTGAGGTCGCAGGGCGGGCGCGCCGCGGGTTCGGGATACTTTCTCCATGACCTCCGACGCCGACCGGCTCCGCGACGCGCTCGCGCAGCTCGCGTGGCCGGTCGTCGTCGCGACCACCACCGTCGACGGCGTCGACTACGGCTTCACCGCCAGCAGCTTCACCAGCGTGTCGATGACCCCGCCCACGCTCGGCGTCTTCCTGGCCGACACTGCCGGCTCCTACCCGGCGTTCATGCGAGCCGAGCGGTTGGCCTTCAACATCCTGGGGGAGGACCAAGAGGACGTCGCCAAGACGTTCGCGACCCGCAACCCCGACAAGTTCGCCGGCCTCGAGGTCGACCACACCGCTGGTGTGCCGGCCCTGGTGCACAGCATGGTCACGATCATCGCCGACATCGTGGACCGCAGGAAGGCGGAGGACCACGTGCTCCTCCTGGCCCGGCCGGTCATCGTCTCGTCCGTCGCCGGCGGCCCGCTGATCTACCACCAGCGCGCCTTCCACCGCCTGCCGGCCGAGGACTGACGTGCCCGCTCCCGCCATCCGGGTCGACGCGGTCCGGCGTCATTACGTGCTCGAGGACTTCACCGAGCTGGTCGCGCTGCACGACGTCGACCTCACCGTGCCGGCCGGGCGGTTCGTGTCCGTGATCGGACCCAGCGGCTGCGGCAAGTCGACCCTGCTGCGGATCATGGCCGGGCTCGAAGAGCCCGACGCCGGCACGGTCACCCTCGGCGGGGTGAGCCCCACCGAGGCCGCCGCGGACAAGCGGATCGGCCTGGTCCCGCAGGCGCCCGCCCTGCTGCCCTGGCTCAGCGTGCTCGACAACGTCAGGCTGCCGCGCCGGGTCAACCGCGGCGCCAACAAGGCCGACCTCCCCGACCCGGTCGCGCTGCTCGAGCGGGCCGGCCTCGGCGACGCGCTCCACCAGCTGCCGCACCAGCTGTCCGGTGGCATGCAGCAGCGCGCGGCGATCGTGCGCGCCTTCGCGCTGCACCCCGAGGTGCTGCTGATGGACGAGCCGTTCTCGGCCCTCGACGAGCTGACCCGCGAGTCGCTGCAGGAGCAGCTGCTCGACCTGTGGTCGCAGCTGACCGCGACGGTGGTCTTCGTGACCCACTCGGTGAGCGAGGCGGTCCGCCTCTCCGACCAGGTGGTGGTGATGGCGCCCAAGCCCGGCCGGGTCGTGGAGACCGTCGACATCGACCTGCCCCGCCCGCGCACCGCCGACCTGATCCGCTCGCCGGAGTTCCACGACCACGAGATCGTCCTCCGCGAGCTGCTGCGCTGGTCCTACGAGCAGGGGGCCGCGCGATGAGCCAGTCGGTGGGTACGCCGCCGGCGACCCTCACCCCGCCGCCCGAGGTGGTCGCCGCGCGACGCAGGAGGCGGCGCCTGGCGGTGCTGCGGCCGGCGTACTGGATGCCCTTCGCGGTGCTGCTGGTCGTGCTCGGCCTGCTCTGGCAGCTGGGCGCCGACAAGCTGCCCTACCTGCTGCCGCCGCTGGGCGAGGTCGCGGACGCGGTGACCCGCGACCCGGGCTACTTCCTCCACCACGCCTGGGTGACCCTGCGCAACGCGCTGCTCGGCCTCGCGCTGGGCTTCGTGGCGGCGTTCGTGCTGGCGGTCCTGGTCAGCGAGCTGCCGGTGGTGCGGCGCGCGGTGATGCCGGTGGCGGTGGTGCTCAACGTGACCCCGCTGGTGGCGATCGCACCGGCCCTGGTGGTCGCCTTCGGGTTCGGGCCGGAGCCGAAGCTGATCGTGACCGCGCTGATCTGCTTCTTCCCGATCCTGATCAACACCGCGATCGGGCTGCGTTCGGTGCCGAGGGAGGTGCTGGCGGTCTACCGCTCCGTGCACGCCTCGCGCGGCGAGCTGCTGCGCCACGTGCGCATCCCCACCGCGCTGCCCTACGTCTTCGCCGCCCTGCAGATCGTCTTCCCGCTCTCCGTGGTCGGCGCTGTGGTCGCCGAGATGTCGGCCGCCGGGTCGGCTGATGGGCTCGGCACCTCGATCCAGGTCGCCTCCTCGATGAACAACCTGGCTGTCGTGTGGGCCGCCATCCTCGTGCTCGCGCTGATGGGCTCGACGCTGCTGCTGGTCGTCACCGTCCTCCAGCGCAGGGTGCTGCACTGGCACGAGTCCGCCCGCAACCGCTGACCGTCCGACCCGTTCCTGAACCGTTCCGCCCCAAGGAGTTCCCATGTCCCGCACCCGATCCCGCCTGGCCGCATGGGCCGCCGCCGCGTTCGCGCTCAGCACGCTCGCGGCCTGCGGCTCCGACGACGCCGAGCCGTCGGCAGGCGCGGGGGAGGCGGTCTCCGCCGAGCGCTGCGAGCGAAACGAAGCGGCCGGCACGATCACCTACATGACCGGCTACTTCTGGCAGGCCTCCGCCTCGATCATGGAGGTCATGGCCGCCGAGGAGCTCGGCTACTTCGACGCGCTCTGCCTCGACGTGGAGCTCCAGCCCGGCCAGGGTGACGTCTCGCAGAACGCCAAGCTGCTCGCCAGCGGCCAGATCCAGCTCGGCGGCCTCTCCCAGCAGGACGTCATCACCGCCAACGCGAACGGCCTGGAGGTCGTCGGGATCTCCTCCTACAGCGACGCGGGTCTCGACGTGCTGATGACCATGCCGGAGATCACCGACCTGGCCCAGCTGCGGGGCAGGACCCTCGGCCACAAGGGCTGGGTGCCGATGGGGGTCTCGGCGATGCTCGCCGAAGCCGGCCTCGACCCCGCGGCCGACGTCGAGCAGGTCAAGGTCGGCTACGACCCGACCGTGCTGTCCCGTGGCCAGGTCGACGCCCTGGTCGGCTTCGTCTCCAACGAGCCGAACCAGCTCGAGGCGGCCGGCGAGACGGTCACGGTCTGGGAGCCGGCCGACTTCGGCGTGCCCGGCTCGATCGGCTCCTTCGCCGTCAACCCCGCCTTCGCCGAGGAGCACCCCACCGCAGTCGAGGACTTCCTGCGGGCGGCGTTCCGGGCCTTCCAGCACTGCGCGGAGGACGCCCACGTCGAGGAGTGCATCGACATCCAGGGCGAGTACGCCGGCGCGGAGTCCGACCCCGAGCACGAGACCGCGGTGTGGAACACCGAGGCCCAGGTGGTCGCCGACAACCCGCTGCCCGGCAAGTGGGGCAGCGTCGACGAGGACAACGTGCGCGCGCTGGCGGACCTGATCAGCCAGTACGCCG